>CAUYTW010000223.1 GCA_963575715.1 Gammaproteobacteria bacterium
AAAATATATGATCAAATTGAAATCCTAGATGCTCACTAGAAGTTGAAATACGTTGATAATGGTAGTCAAGACGAGGAATGAATCCCTTATCCAATTTCATTGTTTCAAATAAATGCATATTATAACCGCTCCAAAATTTTAGTTTTATCGTGAAATTCCTGAACTTCATTTTCGGGTACTGAATCAATTGTTATACCAGCACCCACCCCATAAAACGCTTCTTCATGATTATACTCAATTGTCCGTATAGGGATATTAAATATCATCCTTTGGTTTGGAAGTAATAAGCCAATTGTTCCACAGTAAATGGATCTTGGCATGTCCTCCAACTGAGCTATATATTGCATTGTATTTATTTTTGGTGCACCTGTAATAGAACCACAAGGAAAGAGCGCTCGCATCATATCTATCAATTGAATGTCATCTTGTAATCGGCCACACACTGTACTGGTCATTTGGAAAACTGTGTCATATTTCTCAATCGAAAACAATTCAGGTACATCTATAGTTCCACTTTGAGCAATTCTTGTAATATCGTTACGTAATAAGTCTACAATCATCACATTCTCCGCCATATCTTTAGAGGAGGTTTTTAAATTATTATAATATAGCTCATCTTCTTTAACATTTTTCCCTCTAGGCATAGTCCCTTTCATCGGCTTACTAACAATCATATTTGATTTACCTTTATAGTCACCTTTTTGAAAGAAAAGTTCAGGCGATATTGATGCTACTTTTATATCAGGTGTGTCCATTAAAACGGTATAATTACCATTTTGTGACATAGTAAGTTGATAATATAAGTGACTTATAGGACAGAAAACTTCTGCTTTTAAGCGGGTTGTGTAATTCACCTGATACGTTGCCCCTTCAATAATGGCTTTATGAATCGATTTGATCTTGTTAATCATCGCTTTATCACTTTCACAAAAATAAAATCCTTCAGTTTTTATATGATTTTTATTGGGCATTACTTTTTTTATATTTTTTATCGAATTGACCGATTTAAATGAATAAGCTGCAGCAAAAATATGGGATTGTTTCACATTATTGACCACCATTTCCTTATTAAAAAAAGGTGCTGCTTCATAAGTAACATAAAGTGCAACATAGCTTCCGTTACGTTGTTCTTGTTCTGCAAAGTGAATGACATCCCCTACTTCATCAAGACGATATGCAATTTTAGAATCTTGAAAGTTATCCATTTCTAATTGATAGTCTTCATAGTCCTTTTCATTTTCATAATAGCGATACTTAAATTCAATGTGCATATTTAACCCCTACCTCGGTTAAGAATAAATTTAATTGTTCGTGACCATATTCACTTAGTATTGATTCAGGATGATACTGTAAACCATAAATAGGATACTTATGATGTGCAACAGCCATAATAACATTCTCGTTGTTCAGAGCTGTGACTTTTAATGCGCTAGGTATTGTAGAGGGGTCAGCCATAAGTGAATGGTATCGCATCACGTTAAAATACGATGGTAGACCTTTAAAAATACCCTCATTGCTATGCCTTATCTTGGTAATATGTCCATGAATAGGTTTATCATTATGAATAATGTTTCCTCCAAT
>CAUYTW010000224.1 GCA_963575715.1 Gammaproteobacteria bacterium
GCTGCTACCTTGCTGTAATCTGATAACTATGGATAGGTAGCAACTTGGGTTAAATAATAAAAATAGCCGTTATCACGGCTATAACAGGTTATACATAATAATCAATATGTTACATAAAAACCAAAGCGATTATTTAGTTATAATTAGTTTGCTACGTATCAACTAACTATTTGATTTTTATAGAAGAAAACCGCGAAGAGCCGTGCGAGCTCTCTAAATCGCCAGCACGTAACAGTATGATTATATTAATAAAATAGCAAGGAGATGAGAGGAGCTGCACCCTATTGGAAGTAGATGACTATTTTACCGATTTCAATGTCGTCATAATTTCCATTGACTTGTTGTGTAACCACAAACCCAATAGTATTACTCCCGGATATAAAAAATCCTGCTGGTACAGATATTATTTTTACATCATAAGGGTTTACTAGGTTAACTTCTCCTGAAGGTAATTCATTTCTAGGCAGAGAAATTATTTTTCCGTTAATAATTAAATTGGCAGAAAACACATCTGTTTCTGTGAACTGAACAAATGCGACGCTTGATGAAGTTACGTATGATGGTACAGTTATTTTTTTCTCGTATTTTATTCCTTCTGGATTTGGGTTAATGAATGATGGCTTTACGTTATCACCCAGATGATAATAATTATTATCTACGACAAGAGTCTTCATGCTGGTTGCCGTTGTTGTTGCATAATACGGATCTGCACCGAGCAGACTATTCTCAGCAAGAACAGGTAAGGCACCCATAATATCAATGAAGAATGCGCCGACTACAAAAATAAAAGACTTCTTCAACATAAATTTATCCTCCAAAAGCTCTAAACTTGAAAAGGCGATTCTCAGGTAGGGTTTACTGGGATGCCCAACGTCCAAGCTCACCGGCGGCAATGGAGCGCAGCGGAATTGCCGTCCGGTGCAGCGCCTTGTTAGGCAACTTCAATTGTTCACCATTTAAGCTGGTTTTAGAGCGCAAACATAACAGACAGTATCGTTCCAGTGAGGCTGCCAATAGGTGTCTTCAACTGTAAGACCATTATCGGCAATCAGTTTCAAAAGTTCTTTATAGGTGGGATGCCACACATGATGGTCTTTCCATCGATCAATTCCAACCAATGACAGGCCAACCTTAATCCAATTCTTTGCGCGCTGCTTCAATGTAATCACGCCACTCTTACCGCCTTCCACATACAAGCCAATCAAAACACGACCACCTTTCTTCAGCACCCGTTTCGCTTCGAGCATGGCTAGGTCTGGTACTTGCACATGATCAATCATTGACCGCATATGCACCCAATCAAAAGACTCTGCCAGAAAAGGTTGGAATTCTGCGGTAGCCGCTATGAAATTCAACGGTCGGCTCAAACAGGAATATGCCGCTTTGCGTTCCGAACTACTGGCGAAGGGTGCGTGCAGCCAAGGATCAGTTGAAATAAACTCTACATCGTTGGACAAGAATTCCCGCACTGTGCCTGCCCCTCCACCGCAATCGAGAATGCGACCTTGCAGGCAATAATGTTTATGGTAGTGCCCTGATCAATAGGATTAAAGGGAAATAATATGTTTTAATTGATTGGA
>CAUYTW010000225.1 GCA_963575715.1 Gammaproteobacteria bacterium
GCGAACAGAAAACGATACAGAGGGAAATGGAGGATGAGCGAAGGGAAAAACTTCAGGCGTTGTTGCGTGAACAGGCAGCGTTGCAGCGTGAAAATCAAGCCATGAAAGAAAAGGAAACAGCCCTCCAGCGAGAAAATCAGGCTGTGCTAGAAAAGGAAGCTGTAATGAAAGAAAAGGAAGCAGCCCTTCAGCGTGAAAATCAGGCAATGCAGGAAAAAGAAATGGCAATGAAAGAAAAGGAATCCGTCCTGCGCGAAAAAGAAGCAGCCCTGGCTGAAATTGAACGCATTAAGGCGTTGTTGTCTGAAAAAGGATTGTCTATTTAAGGAATTGTCGATGTCAAGGCCAGGGATGAACGGAAACGGATATATCAGGTTGAAATCCAGATGATTGGGCACGGCTCGCTGCTTTCCCGGATTCTTTATACCTGGGCGGACATTTACAGCAAACAGCTTCAAAGCGGGGATGATTACAGCCTGCTAAAACCAACCTATTCCATCTGGTTGCTGGCCGAGAATCTGATTGCAACCGATAATGATCATCTTCACGCCTGTCACCTGCTCCGCGATACAAAGGGTCGAACCTTGCTGAATCATGGTGGAATCTGGTTGCTGGAACTGGATAAATTCAGGACGGGCGTGGTGAGAAACGAGCATGAACGATGGTTGCAGTTCTTCAGGAAAGCCGATCAGTTCGATGATGATGAAATTACCCGACTGGATGACCACCCCGGAGATGAAACAGGCCATGACCACATTGCGTCAATTTTCTGAAAAGGAACGCAATTACCATGCGTATCAGGCTCGCCAGAACTACCTGCGCGAACAGAAAACGATACAGAGGGAAATGGAGGATGAGCGAAGGGAAAAACTTCATGCGTTGTTGCGCGAACAATCGGCATTAAAGGAAAAAGACGCAGCCATCCAGCGTTAAAATCCGGCTGTGCAAGAAAAATAAGTGGCTTTACGCTAAAAATAAGCGGCCCTGGCTGAAATCGAACGCATCAAGGCGTTGCTGTCTGACAAGGGATTGTCTATTTAAGGAATTGTCGATGTCAAGGCCAGGGATGAACGGAAACGGATATATCAGGTTGAAATCCAGATGATTGGGCACGGCTCGCTGCTTTCCCGGATTCTTTATACCTGGGCGGACATTTACAGCAAACAGCTTCAAAGCGGGGATGATTACAGCCTGCTAAAACCAACCTATTCCATCTGGTTGCTGGCCGAGAATCTGATTGCAACCGATAATGATCATCTTCACGCCTGTCACCTGCTCCGCGATACAAAGGGTCGAACCTTGCTGAATCATGGTGGAATCTGGTTGCTGGAACTGGATAAATTCAGGACGGGCGTGGTGAGAAACGAGCATGAACGATGGTTGCAGTTCTTCAGGAAAGCCGATCAGTTCGATGATGATGAATTACCCGACTGGATGACCACCCCGGAGATGAAACAGGCCATGACCACATTGCGTCAATTTTCTGAAAAGGAACGCAATTACCATGCGTATCAGGCTCGCCAGAACTATAGCTGTTCCGTTATAAAACGGTTAAAAATAATTAGCAAAAAGGTCATTA
>CAUYTW010000226.1 GCA_963575715.1 Gammaproteobacteria bacterium
ACTCCGGTCGCTAACGCGACCTCCGCGCAGAATGACAGAAAAAATTCAATCCTGTTATAGAATTATAAATTCAACTGCGTAACTCCTAACTAGAATCTGGATTAGTGGCATATCCAGCATAGCGTCCCTTAAAGAGCTAGTAACTGACCATGGTACCTCTCCAAACCATACCAAGAAAACGCCCCCCCCCCCCCGGGCCACGCGAGATTCCTCTCGTCGGCAGCACGATGAACATCTTCCGTGATCCGCTCCGATTCCTCGAACGCATCACGAAGGAACACGGTGACGTCGTCGAATTTTACGTTTTCCCCGGGCAGCGCATCTACCTTTTTAACCACCCCGACGCGATTGAGCAGGTTCTCGCCACCGAGCGCGAAAAGCTGATCAAGGACAAGAACACCCGCGAGCTGTCCCTCGTATTCGGCCAAGGCCTCGTCGTGAGCGCAGGCTCGTTCTGGCGGAAGCAACGCAAGCTCATCCAGCCCTGTTTCCATTTTAAACGGATCGCGGCCTACGGCGATGTGATGGTCGCGTACGCCGCACACGCCGTCGCGACGTGACAGGACGGCGAGAAGCGCGATGTCCACAAAGACATGCTGTACCTCTCGCTTAACATTGTCGCGAAGACCCTCTTTGGCGTAGATCTTACCGAGGAAATCGCACGCAAGATCGAGTGGACGATCGAGACGTTGATGGATCGTTTCGCTGGCCTGGGCATGATCCTCCCCATCGGTCTCCCGCTGCCCCAGAATTTTCGGGTCAAAAAGGCGCTCAAGACGCTCGACACGATCATCTACGAGATCATCCGCGAGCGGCGGAAGAGCGGCGACAGGGGCGACCTCATCTCGATGCTGATCGCCGCGACGGGTGAGGAGGGTGGCATGACGGACACGCAGCTCCGCGACGAGGCAATCACGCTGCTCATTGCGGGCCACGAGACCACCGCGCTCGCGCTCGGATTCACATTCGACCTTCTCGGCCGGCACCCTGAGATTACGGAGCGGCTCGAGCGCGAGATCGCGACCGTCCTTGGCGAGCGTGCCCCGACCGCCGCTGACCTACCGCGCCTCAAGTACGCCGACGCGATTGTGCGCGAGTCGATGCGCCTCTATCCGCCGGTGTGGGTGATCGGTCGCGAGGCAATCGCACCGTGCCGAATTGGCGGCTACGACATCGAGCCTGGCACTCAGCTGTTGGCCTCCCAGTGGATCGTGCATCGGGACCCACGGTGGTTCAGCGGCCCCGAGTTCTTCCGACCGGAGCGGTGGGAGAACGACTTCGCAAAGACCCTCCCGCGCCAGGCGTACTTCCCGTACGGCGGCGGGCCGCGCATCTGCATCGGCAACGCGTTCGCACAAATGGAGGTGGTGCTCGTGCTCGTCACGATTGCCCAGCGCGTGCGCCTCACACCAACGATAGCGAGGGTCGATCTCACGCCGTCGGCGATGCTCCTGCCCAAGCATGGGTTGCCAATGATTGTCACGACGCGCTCATGACGTCTTAACTAACGTGAACTCGACGTAAGCAGTATGATAAACGGTTGTATCCCTTAACTTATA
>CAUYTW010000227.1 GCA_963575715.1 Gammaproteobacteria bacterium
AAATAAAAGCCACACAACTCTTAGAGTCCTTAAAAAGAATGCCTGAGAAAGTTCGGGCATTCTTTAAAGAAGAATCTGTTCAATATGCTGCTTAGTTAGGTTTCCTCTAACCAATGCACAGATTAGTAATGATTGTAGTCTTATTTGAAAATGTAACTCTCCTTCACTAGTTATCGCAGCAATTATGTTGATGCGATAACGCCCCCCAGTAGCAGGAATGACAGGAGTTAAACCTTCAAGGCTCCAAGTAGTACCAGCATGATAGTCAGTGCGTATCCCAGCTTCATCAATAAAATAAATAGTAGCTCCTTCTTTTTCAGCCAACTCTTTGATTTTAGGAAATTCTTTATTAATCCAATTATCCACGGCCACAGAATCCCGCTCCATTGCGCGACGCATCGGCCGTTGTGCGGTTAAATTGAGGCGGTGCAACAAACGGCCCACTGCAGAGCGGCTCATGAAAATAGAAAATTCTTTTTCAATTAATTCCCTGATTATTTCTGTTGTCCATAATACTGTTCCAAACTCAAAATCCAGCGGAGTAAAGACACATATTAATCTGTGCATAAGTAAGGTGACACCTAAAAAATTGTGTGATAGGCTGTGGACTGGATCTCCAATTTTAAGAGTGTCACCTAACCAATGCACAGATTAATACCAAGAATATGAGCAATTTTTGTTGCTGTTCATTAAGTTTTGGCTTTCTTCCAGGAACAGGTTTTGCGTTTAATGCGGCAAGACCTTTTTTCTTAGCTCTCTTTACCCATTCGTATACCTTCGACCGATGTACACCAAATATTTCGCTAACCTCTTTAACAGACATTCCTCTACGTACAGCCTTTACTGCCTGAACCCTGATATACTCCAGAGTAGCATGATCGAGAGAACGTCCATCAAAATCTTTCATAGTTTTCATGATGTAAAACCTCTTAATTTTATAAGTTGTATATTAAAATCAATCTATGCAATTATCATTCAGCCCCTTGTCCCCTAACCAACGCGCAGATTAGTAAATGCAGACACATAAAATCTGAGACTACTTTGTTGCCCTTTATTAAGAAATGATTTTTTACCAGGAACATGGTTTTCTTTGAGTGATTCCATACCATGTTTGCGAAACATTTTTAACCACTTATGAAGAGTTGAACGATGTATTCCAAATATTTTTGCCACCGTTCTGATACGATTTCCAACTTGGACCGCTTTTATTGCTTGGATTCTGATGTATTCCAGCGTGCTATGACTAAGCGTACGTGCATCAAAGGTTGTCATTGCCATCCCCTTTATAATAATGCGGTTAGCGTAAGTATTGTTTAACTTTTCTTAACAAATTTTAGCATCTTACCCTAATTTAACCAGTGTCACCTAACCAATGCACAGATTAATAACAGGGACTGGAGCCAGGCGGGGATAAAAACTTTACAAAAATCATTAACATCAACGAATAAAGTGGTTAAGTCAATGTGGCCTAATGTGTTCATGGTGAGAGCTCCTAGAGATTATATAGCTGTTCCGTTATAAAACGGTTAAAAATAATTAGCAAAAAGGTCATTAACG
>CAUYTW010000228.1 GCA_963575715.1 Gammaproteobacteria bacterium
TGACTCCAAAAACGTAGTCCGATACTTTGGACTTAGGCTGGTCAAGTTCGAACTTATGAATTTGACTTCACAAGCCCCCGCCTTTAGCCGTGGGGTTCTTGACCAATAATTTATCGATACGTCGGCCATCCATGTCTACTACCTCGAAAGAGTAACTGCCACACTGAAAAGATTCACCTGCCTTCGGAATATGACCCAGGTGAGTAAGTGCGAAACCCGCCACAGTAGTGTATTCCACCGGGATTGATGGCAGATCTTTGATTCCCGTCAAATCACAGGCAATGTCGAAGGCGAGTTCACCGTCCACCAGCCAGCTGCCATCCTTGCGTTGAATCGCGTTTGGACCGGGTTCCGCATCGGGCGATGCCAGATTACCGACGATAGCCTGAAGAATATCAGTAGCGGTAATAATTCCCTGGACGCTGCCATATTCATCGACCACCATTGCCATATGTAACGGCGAACTTCTTAGCACTTCCAACACGCCCAGCGCTGGACTATTGCCATGGACCACCGAAGCCTCGCGCAACGCGTCACTGACATTTAGCGGACAACCATCAAGAATTTGGTCAAGAAGATCTTTGGCCTGCACAATACCCAACAATTCATCCAGATCTCCACGCGCCACTGGAAGCCGGGAAAAGGGGCTCTCACGCAGCTTGCGTAGTACTGTTGGTGAATCATCCTCGATATCGATCCAGATAACTTCTGGACGCGGAGTCATGAACGCGCGCACCCGCCAGTCAGCAAGACGCATGACACCCGTCATCATGTCTTTCTCAGCGGGCTTAAGTGCCCCCACGCGTGCTCCTTCGGCAATAAAGGCGCGAACTTCTTCCTCAGTAACGCCCCGAGGTACTGACTCGTGACGCCCGAGGAGCTTGAGTAATAAAGCACTGGACGCTTCCAGGAACCAGACCATCGGCGTAACCATCACCGACAATACATACATCGGTCTCGCCACAATAACGGCGATACTTTCGGGATTAGAAACCGCGAGTTGCTTGGGGACCAGCTCTCCACCCACCAGCGATAGATAGCCAGTGATGGTGATAATTACGGTTAATGCAATAGGTTCGCTCCATGGCTCCAATGCTGGAATCATGGTGGCAAGCCATTGACCTGACTTCTCGGCCAGGGTAGCCCCGGAAACAGCACCGGTACAGATTCCCAACAGGGTGATGCCTATTTGTACTGTAGAAAGGAATCGTGTCGGTTTCTCCGAAATTGCTAATGCTCTCCGTGCGCCACGATGACCATTTTTCGCCATAGTTTCCAGTCGCACCTTGCGCGCCAACATTATGGAAAGCTCGGACATGGCAAAAAAACCATTAATCACTATCATAAAAAAAATGAATAGGATTTGCACCCAAATCGACATTGCTCGCCTGATTTCTACTAAAAATGGAGCACCATCAAAATCCCTCCCTGCTGCGCTTTGAGAAGGGAACCAAGTCAGGATAATCAACTGATATCATGAATATGGTTATTCATGGGTGGATTCAAGCTCGAAGTGCAACAGATGAATTAACAGTTAGTTGAGTAGC
>CAUYTW010000229.1 GCA_963575715.1 Gammaproteobacteria bacterium
CCGTCCCCTTTCATCCCCGCCCTAAAGGGCGGGGTTTCTCGGGGACATTGATGACGACCGACTCAGTATTTTTAAGAGCGAACTCTAAAATACTATAGATTCTCCGATGGTCTAACTTATCCGTCTCTGATGGCCGTAAATGGCGAAAAACGGGACATAACAACGAGGTGCGGCAATGGCACACAAAAAGGCGGGCGGCAGTACTCGAAATGGCCGCGATTCAGAATCAAAACGTCTAGGCGTCAAGCGCTACGGTGGCGAGCAGGTAAATGCTGGGGCCATTTTAGTACGCCAACGCGGAACTCATTTTCACCCAGGCGTAAATGTTGGACTGGGTGGAGACGATACGTTATACGCCAAGGCGACCGGGCGGGTAGTATTTAAAAAACAAGGGCCGCTATCACGTAAATATGTGAGCATCATTACCGAGGCGCGGTGAAATTTGTTGATGAAGTCACAATCCGTGTCGTTGCTGGCGACGGCGGTAATGGTTGCCTAAGTTTTCGCCGCGAGAAGTTTGCCCCTCGGGGTGGACCGAACGGAGGAGATGGCGGGGATGGAGGCTGTGTCTATTTGATAGCAGACGCTTCCCTTAATACTTTGGTGGATTTCCGTTATACTCGACATTGGACGGCCCAACGTGGCGAAAATGGTGCGGGTGCCGATTGCACCGGGCGTTGTGGAGCAGACCGTTACCTAAAAGTCCCGGTTGGAACGTTGGCCATTGTCGATGAAACCAGCGAAGTTCTGGGAGATCTAGTCTACCCTGGTCAAATCTTGCGTGTTGCCCAAGGTGGTTTTCATGGCTTAGGAAATAGTCGGTTCAAGAGCAGCACTAACCGTGCTCCCCGTCAAACTACTCAGGGAACCCCCGGCGAAGCACGGGATTTACGTCTGGAACTCAAACTTTTAGCCGACGTGGGGTTGCTCGGACTACCCAACGCAGGCAAATCCTCTTTTATCCGCAAAGTAACCGCTGCCCGTCCCAAGGTAGCGGATTATCCATTTACCACTCTTTATCCGCACCTTGGTGTAGTCAGTCCCGGACCTGATCGTAGTTTTGTTGTTGCCGATATCCCTGGGCTGATCGAGGGCGCTGCGGAGGGCATGGGCTTGGGTACCCGATTCCTTAAACATCTTACCCGCACCCGTTTGCTATTGCATTTAGTGGATGTGCTGCCCGCAACCGGTAACCCCGTCGATGATATACGCTGCATTGAGCGTGAACTTGTGCTTCACAGTACCGACCTCGCGGAACGGGATCGCTGGCTAGTGTTTAACAAATCTGATCTTCTGCCTCACGATGAAAGTTCCACGTACCTCGCCCGTGTTGTAGAAACATTAGGCTGGAATAGTTCGGCTTTTTTGATCTCCAGTTTGACTGGCATGGGTTGTCGTGAGCTTACTCAAAGTGTTATGGAATATCTGGAAAAATATCCCTGTCCCGGTAATTCTTAAATCCTGACAATTCCCAATATTTTTAGAGTATCTGTCAATCACCCCGCGCTAAAGGGCGGGGCTTGTGAAAACAAGGCCGAGGTTGAC
>CAUYTW010000230.1 GCA_963575715.1 Gammaproteobacteria bacterium
AAAGGGAGAGGGGCTATTTGGTTATCCACCATAATAGGTAGCAACTTGGATTATATTATTTGTTACAGGCCATAAATGCAAAGCATTTTGGCATTTCTTTTATCATTTCAATCAGAATACGTAATTCTGGGTAGAATTGTTCGTATGGAACAAACATTGAAAAAATAGAAATAAAAACACAAACCAAAAAGAATTTTATAAAATATTTAAAAAGTATATACATTTGAATCTCCGACAAGAATGATCCCAATCATGATCAAGCCAACGCCGAGCCACCGTCGTCGCCCGACACGCTCTTTCAAGAAAATCGCTGAACTTAGGAGAATCAAGATATTGTTAGCGCTAAAGACCGAGAACGCGACGGATAGCGCCAGTGAGGAAAGCGTTGCCAGCCAGGCCACGCCTTCAAATACATAAACCAGCAAGCCGAAAACGATTTCGCGCCGGGTCAGCGCCGCGCGCATTATCTGTAAATGACCACGCCAACCCGGCCCAGCCTCCGGCAGTTGGTTTACGCCGTGCTTGAATAACACGGCACCTAAGGTATCAAGCAGAATGGCCGTCAGGAGTAATAGCCATGGTTCAAAGGCAGCCATCAAAAGCCTCAAGAAGTCGCAAATTGGCGTGCTGGTTACGCGCCAGCGTCTTGGCTCCAACCGCTAACGCGAAGGCATGACGTGGCCGGTCGAGTAAAGAGCCTATCCATTTGAGCGGCGAAACAAACCATGGCGACGACCAATCACCCACCGTGTCCGCGCCTACCACACGTCGCCCCAGACGCTCGATCACCGTGGTGACAAAAGAAAGTTCCAAACTACCTTGCTCCCAGTTGGTATGAGCATCCTCGCTCCGCAAGCAATCCTTATCCACGCTAACGTATACCCACTCGCTGGAAATCACGGCGAGAATCGCGTTGATCACCCCGCCGCCAGGCAAGGTTCGCATCGTGCCATCGGACAGCCGAACATTCACATCTCGCGTTGGTAGTAGCACGATCCGACCGTCATGAAAACTTTCCATGTCACCGTGGGCAAAATTTTTTCCATCTATATCGCTGCTTTCCAGTCCGACGATAACAATACGTTCAACCTGAGGTAACCGCGCCGCCGAATAAATCCAGGTACCGCAGTGATAACGGTGCGGTGGGCGCGTCCAATCTGGGTGATTGTCAAACAGCAGCAACGTCAACGGCCTCAGCTGCGCCTGTAAAAGCAAAAAAGTGAAATGATGGTAGTCGCCAGAGCCGAGAAAGGAAAAGAAGGGTGGCTCGCCAAGAAACGCTTCCCGACGAATGGCCTCGAAACGACGCGGGCTGGTCCATAGCCGCGCCGCGTGGCGGTGGCGTCGTAGATCGACCCGATGCCGGCGTTTTCCCAAATGAGCCATTAGCTCCATCTGTGAAGAAACACTGCCATCAAAATCGAAAATTCGATACCCGCCCATTAATTTTTACTTTTAATATTCAAAAATCGACTTGATCATGAATGATAGGAGTTACGCAGTTGCCGGTATTGGCAGAATATAAAGAGGAGCGGTTAAATA
>CAUYTW010000231.1 GCA_963575715.1 Gammaproteobacteria bacterium
CGGGTCGGAATGACCGAGCACGACGGCTGTAGCGGTAGTCACCATCCGCCGGACAGCGGCCAACCGTTCAGCCTCGGGTAACGCACTCAAGGCATGGGTTGATGCCGCGCTGATATGCGCCTTAGGACGACGTTTGGAGATCAGGCTCGTCCACAATGGTGACAGTGGCTCTTGGCGGGCGAGTTGGGCCGGTTCCAATCGCATCGCTACCACCAGCGCCTCGGGGCGGCCCAGCGCCGCATCAAGCAGCGTAAGTCCCGCGTCGACCGATAGCGGTGCAAAACCTTCTCGTGCCATGCGCCGCAAGTCGGCTTCCCCGAGGTGGGCGGTCATCCCAGTTCCCTGTTGTTGCCACAGACCCCAAGCCAGACTAATCCCCGGAAGACCTTGGGCGCGGCGTTCAGCCGCCAAGGCGTCGAGGAAGGTATTGGCCGCCGCATAGTTGGCCTGCCCTGGGGCACCGATGACCCCTGAGACAGACGAAAAGAGCACAAATGCCGACAGTTCCAAGTCCTGAGTCAATTGGTGGAGGTGCCAGGCACCGTCGATCTTGGGGCGCAGCACCCGAGCCAGGCGTTCGGGGGTCAAGGCACTCAGGATGCCGTCGTCGAGTAGCCCCGCGAGGTGAAAAATAGCACGCGGCGGATGGGCCGCAAGCAGTGCAGCGACCTCGGCGCGTACCGCGATGTTACAGGTGTGGAGGATGACCGTCTCGGCCCCGCGGGCACGCAGATCAGCGACGTACTCGGCGGCGTCAGGGGTAGCGGCGGCCCGGCGAGAGGTCAAAATTAAGTGTCGTGCCCCATGGGTAGTGACCAGGTGCCGGGCCAGTGCCCGGCCCAACTCGCCCAGGCCACCGGTAATCAGGATCGGGCCGTGAGGATCGAACCTGCGCGGGGTTTGCAGTATCAGTTTGCCAATATGACGGGCTTTGAACATCCGGGTGAACGCCTGGCGCGCTTGGCGCAAGTCGTAGACCGAACGGGGCAGCGGCTGTAGCACCCCGGTATGAAACCCATCGACCCATTGCCGCAGCAGTCCTTGGATGGCGTCAGCCCCGATGTTAGCCAGATCGAAGGCCTGGTATGTGACTCCGGGATGGGCCGTCCGCACCGCTTCTGGGGTGCGCGGATCGGTCTTCCCCAGCTCGATGAATCGACCCCCACGGGGGAGCAAACGGAAAGATGCGTCGATAAACTCACCGGCCAGGGCATTGAGTACGACGTCAACCCCTGCACCAGCGGTGGCCGTCAGAAACGCTGGTTCAAAATCCAAGGAGCGTGAATTGGCGATGTGGTCAGCATCGATCCCCATGGCCTGTAAAATTGGCCATTTGCTGGGACTAGCGGTGGCAAATACCTCGGCCTTACGGGAACGGGCGATTTGAATGGCCGCCATCCCTACCCCACCGGCGGCGGCGTGGATCAACACCCGTTCTCCAGGTTGTAGCCGTGCCAATTCCACCAAACCATACATCGCGGTTAGAAAGACCAGAGGGATCCCCGCAGCGTCGATAAAGGATAATCCATCCG
>CAUYTW010000232.1 GCA_963575715.1 Gammaproteobacteria bacterium
CTTGCCCAAGGCCCACTACTACGCGCTCATCTCTGGCGGTTGCACGAAAGCGAACATATGCTCCTGCTCACGGTGCATCATGTCGCCTTCGATGGTTGGTCAACCGGGATCCTGCTACGCGAACTGGCCCACACCTATGCGGCCTTCACCGTAGGCGTTACGCCGACATTGGTGCCTGCCCCCATCGACTACGCGGACTTCACCCTGTGGCAGCGGGATTGGCTCACCGGCCCAGAGTTGGAGCAGCGATTGGCCTACTGGCGGACAACCCTAGCCGACGCCCCGGTGCTCGACCTGCCCACCGATCATCCACGCCCAGCGATGCAATCCGCCCATGGCGCGAGCCTGCTGGTGGCCTTTGATCTGGCTTTAAGCCGGGCCATCGACGACCTGGCGCGCCAGCTCGCAGTGACGCCTTTCATGCTGCTGCTCGGTGCCTTGGCCACGGTGCTTGCTCGTTACACCGGACAAGACGACCTCATCATCGGCAGCCCCATCGCTAACCGCAACCGCAGCGATATCGAGGGCATCATCGGCTTTTTCGTTAACACCCTCGCCCTACGTCTCGACCTCAGCGGCACGCCCACGGTGACGGAGTTACTGGCCCGGATGCGACGGATAACCCTCGAGGCCTATGGCCATCAAGACGTTCCCTTCGAGCAGGTGGTAAATGCACTAAATGTCCCTCGGGACACTAGCCGCACACCTCTGTTTCAGGTGATGCTCGTGCTGCAAAACGCCCCGCTTGAGTTGCCCAGACTTGGGGATCTGACCGTCGAACCTGTGTACCTCGACAGCACCGTGGCCAAATTTGACCTGACCGTGAGCCTGGAACAGACCACCGACGGCCTCCAGGGCACCATCGAGTACTGTACCGATCTATTCGAGCGAGCCACCATCGAACGGCTGATAGGACACCTGTATCAGGTCTTGGCGGAGATGGTGGCCGATCCGACCCAACAACTCTCCGAGATCGAACTACTGACCGCAACTGAGCGGGCGCAACTGGCGGCCTGGAACGACACCGCCCGACCATTCCGAGACGACATGTGCATCCACGAATTGTTCGCCGAACAGGTGGCACGTACCCCGGAGGCCATCGCGGTGGTATTCGAGGACCAAACCCTCACCTACGCCGAGCTGGCGGCACGGGCCAATCGCCTTGCTTGGCACCTGCGCGGCCTTGGGGTTGGCCCCGAGGTGCGGGTCGGCATCTGCCTGGAACGTTCCCCTGAGATGATCGTTGCCATCCTCGGGGTGCTCATCGCCGGTGGGGCATACGTGCCCCTTGACCCTGGTTATCCACAGGCACGGCTGCGGTTTATGGCGGAGGACGCGGGGTTGCGGGTGCTGTTGACCCACTCGGTGCTTGATCGTGAATGGCCGAAGGGACTTGCTCGGCTTGATCTTGATGTCATCGGTGAGGCGCTCGCCGCACTGTCGTCTGAATCCCCACCAGGATACAGTAAGGCTGACAATCTGGCCTATGTCATCTATACCTCCGGTTCAACTGGTCTGCCAAAAGGGGTTG
>CAUYTW010000233.1 GCA_963575715.1 Gammaproteobacteria bacterium
CACATGGAAATTCTCCTTTTTGTCAAAAATAGTGAATGGGGTATTTTAGCTTATCCTATAAATAAGGGCACTACCGTGAATTTGACTTCTCAAGCCCCCGCCTTTAGCCGTGGGGTTCCTGACGCACCAATACCGATCTACTGCCATAAGTTTTGCCCTTTAAGGCGGGGTAGTTGGCAAAAATTACTAGAAGAAAAAGCAATCCGTGAACCCACCACAGCCCAAATTCGATTGGCACGATTCCGCGTTCCATCCAATTACGGGCAACCCCTAGTAGGTTGCTGAAAATGACATAAATCATTATTCCCGTAAATAATTTTCCATAACGTCCTTCCCGTGGCTTTCCGCGACTGAGTGGAACTCCAAGAGCAGCAAGCAACATGGCGGCAAGGGGTAGGGACCAACGCCATTGAAGCTCCGCCTGATCCTCGCGGCTGGACGAAGAAAGCAATTGAAGTGTTGGAATTGCATCGCGTTTGCGTCCACTCGTTTCGACCCGTGGTAACGGAATGAGAATCCCGTGCTGGTCATAATCCATGGTACGAAATTCATTTTCGTTTGGCGTATCCTCGTAACGGTGGCCATTCATCAAGACTAGGAATCGATCCTTGGTGCGCGGATCGATCTTTTGATAACCGTTGGCTGCCGCTAAAATACCTTTATTCCCGTCAGGGCGATGATATTGGATGAAAACGTTTTCTAAAACGCCATCGGCATTTAGACTTTCCACGAAATAAACGGTTTCGCCGCGATTCGATTCATGAAAACGACCTGAGGTAATTCCGGTTAATTCTGGCCTAGCCTGGATTTTATCTAAGATGCGTGATTTCTGATCCGCGACCCAAGGATTGAAATACAAGGAAATAAAAGCCAGAATCATCCCGACCAAAAGCGCGCCACGCATAACACCGCCCAGTATTCGTAATGGTCCGATGCCACACGCTGCCATTACCACCATCTCGCTATCTCGATAAAGCCGACCCAAGCCAACAATGACTGCCATGAACAACGCAAGTGGCAAAATAAATCCAGCAAAGCTAATCGCCTTGAGTCCAAGTATCATTAACAGCATGTCTGCGGGAATTTCCCCCGCCGCAACATCTGCCAGGTAACGAACAAATTGATGACTGAGAACAATCACCATGAGAATACAAAATATAGCAATTAACGTATAAATAATTTCACGGGCAATGTAGCGATCTATCAGCATGTTTATGACTATGGATATGTGGTGTGAAGATATACTGCGCGCTATTATAATTTTTGATTTTACCAGTGTGCGACGATTGCGTATGGCGATTCCACATTACATTACTACTAGGAGTTACGCAGTTGAATTTTAATCGTTTGATTTCCATGGAAAGTCATCAGATAGGTATCTGATGTAACTGACTGAAAATTTTGAACCTATTTTTCAACTGCGTAACTCCTAACTACTAAAAATTCAAAATTAATTCAATGCGCTACAATAAACATACCATCCTTTCTCCGACCCGTGATGATTGGGGCACGATTCGCGCCCTCCTGCCTTTTCTCTGGGACTATCGAGGTCGGGTATTGATCGCACTCATTGCATTGGTTCTTGCCAAGCTCGCCAATGTTGGAGTCCCGCTGGTTCTTAAGGAGTTGATCGATCATTTGGGACGGATGCCGGCGGTAGTGCCCGTCGCCATGCTGGCTACCTATGGAACACTGCGGCTGGCCGCTTCAGCTTTCAACGAGCTGCGCGACGCGCTCTTCGCACGGGTACGTCATCGCGCCATGCGCAAAATCTCTCTTCAGGTGCTCTCCCACCTGCACACCCTCAGTTTACGTTATCACCTTGAGCGACGCACGGGCGCGCTCACTCGCAATATTGACCGTGGCACCCGGAGCGTCAGTTCACTGCTTAACTACCTCGCTTTTAGTATCCTGCCCACTTTAGTGGAAATTTTGCTGATCATCGTTATTTTGCTTGTTCGTTATGACTTCTGGTTTGGCCTAGTCACCTTAGAATCGGTGGTTCTCTACATTACCTTTACCTTTGCCACAAGCAACTGGCGGATGCCCTTTCGCCATCGCATGAATACCCTGGAATCCGAAGCCAGCTCCCAGGCGGTGGATTCACTAGTAAATTACGAAACCGTGAAATACTTCGGCAACGAAACACACGAGCTAAAACGCTACGATGATACCCTGAGTCAATGGGAAGACTCAGCGGTGACGACTCAAACCTCATTGGGAACATTGAATGCCGGCCAGAGCGCCATCATTGTCCTTGGCGTGATGGGGGTGATGGTGCTGGCCACTCAGGGCATCGTCGCAGGCAGGATGACCATCGGTGATTTCGTGTTGGTCAATGCCTTTCTTATCCAGCTTTTCATTCCCTTGAATTTTCTCGGCATGGTTTACAGCCAATTCAAACACGCCCTTGCGGATATGGAACAAATGTTATCCTTGTTGGAGCAGGAGCCAGAGATTCGTGACCATCCAGAGGCCATCCCGCTGCCCGACGGGGAAACCACCCTGCGTTTTGAGACCGTGGACTTTGCCTACAGCCCCGAGCGACCGATCCTCCATGGTATAGATTTTGAAATCACCGCAGGACGCAAGATAGCGGTGGTGGGACCTAGTGGCGCGGGTAAATCGACGTTAGCACGATTGCTGTTTCGCTTCTACGACGTGACTGGCGGGAAAATACTGATTAATGGTCTCGACATCCGTTATGTTACGCAGGACAGCTTGCGCGCAGCGATTGCCATCGTCCCCCAAGATACTGTGCTATTTAACGAAACCCTTTATTACAACATTGTGTACGGTCGCCCATCGGCCTCGCGGGAAGAGGTGGAACACGCCGCCGATCTGGCACACCTTCATGAATTCATTCTCAGTCTTCCCCAAGGCTATGAAACTGTGGTTGGGGAACGCGGATTGAAACTATCGGGCGGCGAAAAACAGCGGGTGGCGATTGCACGGGCAATTCTCAAGACACCGCGACTGTTAATCTTCGACGAGGCTACTTCCAGTCTTGATTCGCGTTCCGAGCAGGCCATTCTAACGGCGCTTGCCGAGGTAGCCGCGAATCATACTACGTTGATCATTGCCCACCGACTCTCCACGGTCATGGACGCCGACCAAATTTTAGTAATGGAGGATGGGTACATCAAAGAAAGCGGCAGCCACCATGAGCTGCTTACTCAAGGAGGACTTTATTATTATTTATGGAACCTGCAACAGGAACAGACATTGGAGTCCGTTCAGAATGCTTAATCGGTCGTCAGCATTTAGGGCGTGTTCTAAAAATATTTTTAATAATCAACCTTCCAGTTGATGCCGAAGGATGAATTAGAATCTTGATCAACCGAGGTTTCGACCGACAATTGACGAGAGATCTCTTTTTCCACCCGCGCCTTGCTGGCGCCATTGCCCAATCCGCTTTCCACCTCCAGATAAACATTTTCCCGTAAGTATTTTCCTGCCTTAACCGATTTATTTTCTGAATCTTTGCTGTCCATATCCAAGGTATCGAGACCCAGGGAATCACGGGTTCTACCGAGTAAATCCAGACCACGACCGCCGGTCCTGCCAGCGAGAGTTTGAACCGCCATCGCCAGTTTGAGCGCCTGAAGAACGGAAATATTTTTGATTTCTCTGTCAAATAGCAATCTCGCCAGGATCTCATCTTGAGGTAGTGACGGCTGACTCTCCAGAGTCACCTTGGGATTGGTAGCCACGCCCGTGACTGAAAGAATGGCAAGCATGTCGTGCCCGGCAACGTCCGCCTTGAGGTTAATGTTGGGCACGGGTGGATAATCGCCATGAAAATCAATGTTACCCTCTTGAATTTTGAAACGACGATCCAAAAAATCAAATACTCCGCGTTGTATCCATAGCTGACCGGTAGCTCGTGGTTCCTGCGCTAGGCCAGCGATCTCGATCTGTCCGCGCCACTCTGAATCTAATCCTCGTCCCCGTGCGAAGGTGCGAGAGGGAATATCCACCTTGATATTTAGTTTGACCGGGTAACTCGGGTTCCTGACAGTCTGCGGCGGTGTTACTTTTCTCTTGCCGCGCACCGGCGTTTCTTGCACCTCCAGCTTAGGCACATCTGGAGTCATCCGTTCTGGCAGGCGAATTTCAGATTTAATGACGTTCACATTGCCCTTAATCTCACTCCCTTGCCGATCGCCCATCAACGCCAGATGACCACTAAAAGTAGCGGAGGCGTTATCACTACGCATTAAAGTGGCTTTATCCAGATCGATTTGGGTATCGAGGCGGAAATCGCCGCGCTGGTGGTCGAGCACCACGCCCCCTTGGGCATGGAGACGCCCCTTACCGCCATCATTAGCGTTCAACGCAGCGATGGTGAGCGATTGTCCCGCCAACTGGATGTCAAGATTAAGATCCTTAATTAGGGTACCAGTGAGGCCGTTCTCATAATGGCCATTGCGGACATGGATTTCGCCCCCGAGCTTGGGATCTCCCAGATTGCCATCAAGGCGTACCGTCGCCTGAGCGAGTCCAGTCAATTTTTGATCATCCAGGATGAAAAAACGGCTCAGACGACCAATATCAGCTACGCCAACCAGGCTTCCCCTGAGCGGTGCGCGTGCATCGAAATGAAAATTAAGGGGATCGAGGGTTAGTTGCAGAGGAAGGGCCAAATTGATTTTTACTGGATTCTCGGTCAATCCGGCGATCCCAAGATCAGCGGAAAATTGGCCAGAAATCAATTCAGCAGTAGCGTTAACTTGAACCGGCGGTAGTTTTTTCCCCTCGACAGCGAACGCTTTCAGGTCACGCGCCTCGACTTCGAGCTGGATGCGCGGGTCAGACCTAGTGCCCGTGAGATGCAATTTAGCCTTGCCCATGCCTTCAAGATTGGTGCCACTCAATTCGGTCAATAGCTGCAAAGGGAGGGAGTCAAACATTACCTCGGCTGCGACTTCCCGCGTTCCAAATCTGGCCATGGCGTTAAGGTTGGCACCAGCAAAATCCAGCCATAAATGATTGACACGTGTTTCCCTGGCGTCGGCGGTCAATTCTAGCGGCATTTTCAAATGGAACAGCTTACCTTTCCAAGCTCCATCAAGATTGCGCAGCAGCGCGCGACGTTGTTGTCCTACCCAAGCCAATTGAGCATCAAGGTCAAGGTGGGTATCGCTAGGAGATTCGGCGTTGATGCGGGTATTCAGATCCAGGCGCCGTGCGTCTCCCTGAGCCGTGACCGTTACTGATTTGATGCGATACTCGTTGCGAACGATTCCCTTAGCTTCGGCATGTAAGTCAACCCCGGATAACGCGCGCGCGTTGGCGATAACTACGTCAGTTTTGAACTCATCAACGCGCCCAAATTCCCCGCTGATGGCCGTACCGTGTGCGCGCAGGTCCATGCTCTGGGTCTTTGGTGTGGTCAAGGTGACAGCGAAATCCAGGGCACCCTTGAGATGCTCCTGTCCACTCCAGTAATGCAAGGCACCAAGATTATCGACCCGTCCCAATAAATTGCCCTGAAGCAGCAAGTTGACTACATCAAGATTAAGTTCACCACGTAAGTAAGTAGCCGGGGCACTCAACAATAAATCTTGAATCGCCACTTGGGAATTTAATCGCTTGAAGCGTGCGTGAAGGCCCACAGTTTGAGATAACGGCCCCAATCCGACATCAAGATCCCCCTTGAGATCGCTAAAAAGTTGCTTGGCATTGAGTTTGGCGTGGAGGTCTTGCAAATCCTGCCCACCATATTTCAAGCCTCGCCCCTCCAATGCCACTTGGATATCTGGTTCTCGCAACCAACCCGCGAGATTCAGATTAGCAGTCAAACTCCCTGCAACGGGAATTCCCGCGCCACTATTCAATACTTTAAGTTGCGGTAATTTTAGCTCGCTGCGTAAGGCAATTTGATCGTTTTTCAAAAAAACATCACCCGTGGCGACAAAATCCAGCGCCTGCCCGTGAACAGTTAACTTTTCCAAATGAATGCGACGATTTTCATCAGTGCTGATATTTGCCTTTAGATCGGCATTAGCACCAAGCAACGCACTGACGGCCGGTGGTAAAAAATTTATTGTTTTAGTTTTAATTGGAAAGCGTATCATGAAGTCGGATGAGTTTTCGCCATGCACTTCTAGTCGTCCCATGGGAATATCCATCCATAATTGGCGAAGAATGGGTTTTGGCGCGTCCAGCCGGATATCAAGGCCGAAAGGAACCGGCGCGTCAAGCAATGCGGCAATTCGGGGCTTGATTAATTCAACAGCGGGTGAAAAAGTTCCATTAAATTGAATTTCTTTATTTTTTTTCATAAGCACATGCAGCGATGTGCTTAACTCGACTATCCCTGGTAAGCGTAATTTCAAATTACCAGGCCATTGTCCAAGCGGACCTCGGCCCGTGAGTTGTAATTCCATTCCACCAGTAATTGGTAGCTTTACCAAATGTTTAATTAAATCACTTTTTTCCTCTACGACGAGATTGACTTCCAAGATTTCCTGCGTATCGAAATTCGCCAGCAGAGAAAGAGTAGCGATTTTTCGATCCAGACGGTGTAATTTCAATAATATCCGTGTTCCCGCTTTTACATTAACGCTGGCTTCTCCTTCTAAACTCAAACGTACACTCTCACCGAGCAATGCGGCACTGAAGGTAATAGACGGCACAATGAATTTTTCCACCAAAATAACCGGCGGTTTTTTCATTAACCATGATTCATTTTTTTGTGATTTTTCGATCTCTGTGATGAGTGGCCAACGTTCCATGGCTAACGCACCCAAGCTGAATTCATCAATATGAATGCGACTGCGGAATAACTCTAGTGGACGCCACGCCAGATGCAATCCCGTGAGTTCGAGCCAGATGCCTTTGGCGTCGGCGAGTGTTAATCGATCTAAGGTAAAATTGATAGGTACGATTCCGCGCAATCCTTCCAGTTGGATATCGATCCCTTGAGCTTGAAGAGTTCGTTGACCCCAATTCAACAGAGGTGCGCGGAATAAATCAATTTGCAACAGGAAAAATACCAGCAACAACAAGAGCAACGGCAAAGATAACAGTGACAGGACAGTGAAAGGCAACCATCGTGGTTTTAACCACGTTAACGTGAAGGATCTTGACACATTGGGTTGCTGGACATGGGTAATTTCATTCGTGGAGTCCACCGCTAATACTTGGTCGCCTGCTTGAAGCGTTATTTTAGCAGGTGGTACCGGTGTTGCGATGGCGTTACCGGAATCAGGGCGCACGATAAGCACCATGCAGACGCGAAGTAAAGTTTAATTGCGCCCCGGAGCCGACTTGAACGGCTGACCTTCCCCTTAGGAGGGGGATGCTCTATCCATCTGAGCTACCGGGGCAAATAGATATCTATGCGGGTTAAATAAGTAGAAGTTACGCAGTTGAACTTGTCGTTCTATAAAAGGATTGAGTTTTTTCTGTTATTCTGCGCGGAAGTCGCGTTAGCGACCGTAGTCGCAGAATCTATGTGTAGTATATAGATGGATTCTGCGACTCCACTTCGCTGCGCGCAGAATGACTTCCTATTTTTCAACTGCGTAACTCCTAATAAGAATTATACCAAAAAATTCTTTCTATCCGTGTCTTGCCAACGCCCATAGTACATGTTCCCGTACCAACGCCGATGGATGCCCGGTCTGGCTGCGGAGTGCCATGACAGCCTCTGGGTCTCCCCGTGGTGCATTACCCAAGGCAACTGCGACGTTGCGCAGGAATTGTTCATAGCCAATACGTCGAATTGCTGAACCCTCGGTGCAGCGAAGAAATTCTTCCCGCGACCAGACCATGAGCAGCGCCAAACGCGGAGCTTCTAGTCCATGGCGCGGTAAAAAATCAGATTCTTGTGTCGGTTGTGAAAAACGGTTCCAGGGACAAACGAGTTGACAATCATCACAACCATAAATTCGGTTACCAAGCAGGTGACGCAATGTCGTTGGAATGGAACCACGTAACTCAATGGTCAGATAGGAAAGACAACGTCGCGCATCTAAAAGATAAGGAGCAATAATCGCACCGGTTGGACAGCCATCAATACATCTGGTACAACGTCCACAGTGTGAGGATTCAGGATGGTCGATGGTTAATGGCAATTCAGTATAGATTTCGCCTAAAAAACCCCATGAACCGTGGGCATGTGTAATAAGGTTAGTATGCTTACCAATCCAGCCCAATCCCGCTTTTTCGGCCAGTGCCTTTTCCAGCACAGGACCGCTGTCGGTAAAAACTCGATACTCGAAGGGTCCGATCACGGCAGAGATGCGTTGCGCCAATCGCTCAAGACGCGAACGTAACACTTTATGGTAATCACGTCCCAGCGTGTAACGAGAAATATATCCAGCACCTTGGTCGGCAAGGATTTGTTCAGGGGTACGAGTAGCCGGGGGAAAATAATTCATGAACGCCGTGATAATTCGCTGCGTACCTGGAACTAGCTCCGCCGGACGCGCACGACGAACGCCATGGCGGACCATATAATTCATTTCTCCATGATAACCAGCGGTCAGCCAATCGATTAGATAGAATTCAGTCCGGGAAAGATCGATATCAGTGATGCCTATCCGCTGGAATCCAAGCGTTTTGCCCCAGGCTTTAATATCAACGCCGAGTTGGGTCCAGTCATTTATTTCCATCTAAATTAATTAAAATTTAATTATGATTAAAACAACGTCAAGTTGTTTACATTTCGTCAATGGAACGAAATAGCCAATGGTAATTAATCCGACCCGACCAAATCGTCGATTAATACTTGAAGAAGCTCTTAACGACCTGGTCGCCGATAATATGATTGGCCATCAGGCGGCATTGGATTTATTGCAAACCGTGACTCCAAAAGAGCGTGCCGAACGTCATGTGCTGGAAATTATCGCCGATGCAAAATTGCATCATGCCAAGTTTCCCAAGCGTGTTTTGACTCTTGAAGAGCTGACCTTCTGGTTGGCCCGACAGGCTGGCCTAAATTACCTGCGTATTGATCCGCTCAAAATTAACGCACCCAATATTGGCGATCTGGTCAGCACTGCTTATGCCGCTAGAAATCGCATCCTACCAGTCGAGGTAACCCTAGAACGGGTTGTCTTCGCCACCTCCGAGCCGTACCTGATCGACTGGGTTGATGAGATTCGTCCGGTCATCAAGCGCGATATCGAACGAGTGGTCGCCAATCCAGTTGATATTGAACGCTACCGCAAGGAATTCTTTGGCGTATCGCAATCCGTGAAAGGAGCGACCGCCGGGCCGGACGACGCGCACTGGCGTGGCATGCATAACCTCGAAGCCTTAGTGGAGCTTGGCAAATCGGCAACTTTAGATGCTAATGACAGCCACATTGTTCACATTGTTGACTGGTTATTGCAATACGCTTTTGATCAACGCGCAAGCGACATCCACCTTGAGCCACGGCGCGATTTGGGCAATATCCGTTTTCGGATTGACGGACTGATGCACCAAGTCTATCAGGTGCCTGCCAAGGTGATGGCGGCAGTAACCAGTCGGATTAAAATCCTCGGGCGCATGGACGTGGCGGAGAAACGTCGTCCCCAAGACGGGCGCGTCAAAACCCGTGCCGAAGGCGGACGCGAGCTGGATATGCGTCTCTCGACCATGCCCACTGCATTCGGTGAAAAATTGGTCATCCGCATTTTCAACCCCGAAGTTCTGGTCAAGGACTTCGTTACCCTGGGATTTGGCCTGCAAGATATTCAACACTGGAAGGAGATCGTCGGACAACCGCACGGAATCATTTTAGTGACAGGTCCCACGGGATCAGGGAAAACCACGACGCTATACGCGACCCTCAAGACCCTGGCCACGCCACAGATTAATGTCTGCACGGTTGAGGATCCGATCGAAATGGTAGAACCCGCCTTCAACCAGATGCAGGTTCAACACAATATCGGGCTTGATTTTGCCAGCGGCATTCGCACTCTGATGCGCCAGGATCCGGACATCATCATGGTTGGCGAGATCCGCGACCGCGAAACCGCCGACATGGCGGTGCAGGCATCGCTCACTGGTCACCTGGTGCTGTCCACCCTACATACTAACGATGCTCCCTCGGCAATTACCCGACTTTTGGATATCGGAGTACCTCATTACTTAATCAAAACTACCGTGATTGGCATTGTCGCGCAACGCCTGGTGCGTATCCTATGCACCCATTGTCGCAAAAATAATCCGACCGATGCTGGCTTGTGGACTTCATTGGTTACGCCGTGGAAACTTTCCATTCCAACGACCCTAGCTGCTCCCTGTGGTTGTTTAGAATGCCGCAATACTGGCTATCATGGACGTACTGGCATTTATGAAATACTGGTGCTGGACCAGGAACTGCGCAATCTCATTACCCCTAATTTCGAGGAAGCCCGATTGCGCCACCTTGCCTATCGCAAGGGCCTCAATCCATTACGCATCAGCGGAGCAATGAAAGTGCTTGAAGGAATTACCAGCCTGGAAGAAATCTTTCAGATAGTTCCAATTCAAACCGATTGATTCACCGGCAACTGTAACGAGTTTGCTATCCAAAGGGGCGGAAAAAACCGTCTCCCCTTTCCTCCCCGCCCTAAAGGGTGGGATTTCTCGGGGACATTGATGAAAAACAGTATCGAAAATTCAATTGTACGTTCACTGGTGATAGTTGTTGTTTTATTTGTTTTTTTGGCGATGTGCCCTGTGCAAGCACAAGTAATTGATTCGCTGCGCGCCTTTCTCAAAGACTTAACCGACTTGCGCGCTGACTTTCATCAGGTTGAATACGACGAACACCAAAAAGAAGTGCGCCAAAGTCACGGAACCCTCAACCTGCAACGGCCAGGGCGTTTCCGTTGGGAATATAAAAGTCCCTATCTGCAAACTATTATTTCCGATGGCAAGTATGTCTGGTTTTATGATCATGACCTAGCCCAGGTGACGGTTAAACCCTATACCAATGCCTTAGCCAATAGTCCCGCCTTGTTGCTGAGTTCCGATACGCCGTTAGAGCATGACTTTCAAATTAAGGAAGCTGGAACCCGTGACGGTATTGAATGGATTGAATTGCGTCCTCAAACTTCGGACGCCGGATTCATTAAGGCCGAAGTGGGTTTCATAGGCAAGGAATTACGCTCCATGGAGTTACTCGATAATTTCAGTCAAATGACAAGGTTGACTTTCTCTAACCTCCGACGCAACCTTTCCCTATCTGCCGACCTCTTTCAATTTCATCCGCCACCGGGGGTGGATGTCGTGGGTAAGATCAAGTGAAATTCAACTATTCGCTTCTATAAGCTCAATCGATTTTTGATACAGGGCCAACACCCGTTTTAAATTAAGCATGTTAATCGGTTTGACCAAGAAGGCATCAACGCCGTCGGCCTTAGCCTGTTTTACGTTGACGAGGGTACTGTTGGCGCTGACAATGCACACGAAGCAGTCCGGCGTCCAGCGTTTAATCTGTTTCAGGGCCGAGAGTCCATCCAGAGATGGCATATTGATATCCAGAAAAACGATATGAGGCTGGTTGTTAAAAAAATACGAAATCGCCTGTAAACCGTTTTCCACCGACTCAACTTTCATAATTCCATGCTCACGCAACATGCTGGTCAACATTTTACAGACTAAACTCATATCGTCCGCGATTAGAACCTCGGCCATGTTGAGGGGCGGACGGCCCCGAGAAGGCAGATGGAGAGTGGCGGGCAATTTGGGCAAATTATGATCGGTTATCTCGTCTGGAATAACGCCATCGGATAGTTTCCATCCTTGAATCCGCAGGATAGCTGCCTGCTTAGGCACCAATACATTTCCTTTAGCCAGCAGCAGGACGCCTTCGGCGGTAACGATGTCATAGGGAACCGGCTCATTATCCCGAAGGTCTTCCGGGTCTAGCCGTATTAGCCGTGGTGTGGACATAGAGCCATCAGCTCCGGGATGAGGTATCCCACGGGATCGTAGTCTCCGCGCAAAACCTGAAATTCAAGGTCACCAGCGATTCGGGTCATATCTGGGAAGCCAAAGGTTGTGGCCACGCCTTTCAATTGATGCGCCAATCCACTGACGACCGACCAATCCTTACTTTGATAAGCGATTTCGATGTTGCGCAACTTGGTCGGCAGCTCGCGGACGAAATTATTGCGCATTTCCTGAAATTCAGGATTATCCTTCAGACTAGATAAATTGGTCGTCGTGATGTTGGTGGTCGGCTTAACGCTGTCACTTTTGGGCAAATAGCGTCGTAGGACAGAAAAAAAGGCTTCTTGATCGATGGGTTTGGTGAGAAAACCGTTGCATCCCGCATCGCGCGCTTGGGCTTTGTCAAACTCGGTGGCATTGGCGGTCAGGGCAATGATGGGACGGTCGAAACCCGTGAGACGTAACAGTTCCGTCGCTTCTATGCCGCCCATGACTGGCATTTGCATGTCCATCAGCACGAGATCAAAATCTTCAATTTGCGCCCGCTCAACCGCTTGCTGTCCATTCACTGCGACGACAATTTCGGCATGGACTTTACGGATCAGTAACGAGATTAACTTTTGATTATCCAGGTTATCTTCGGCCACCAGTATCCGTCCTGTCAGGCACGGTGCCTGCAATTCCACCATTATTCGGTCGTGATCTAAAGAAAATTCCTCATATTTATCAATCAGGGCGACTCCTTCTAGTGGGCCAATGGGTAGCGTTACCACGAACAAACTACCATGATCCTTTTCGCTGATAACCTGGATGTCGCCCCCCATCCTCTGCGCCAACGCCCTGGAAATAGTCAGGCCAAGCCCGGTGCCGCCAAATCTTCTGGTAGTTGAAATATCAGCCTGAACAAAAGGTTTGAACAGCGATTGTATCTCCGCCTCCGTCATGCCGATACCGGTATCCTGAATCGAAAACATTAGCTGCGTATTTTGCTTATCTAGGCTGACGATCCAGCGTACCGCTCCGGGGGATGAGGTAAATTTTATGGCATTACCAATTAGGTTGATAAGAATTTGTTTGAGTCGTGTCGGGTCGCTGACGATGACCGCAGGCAAAGGCGGTAGATAATGGAGGCTGAATTCAAGACCCTTGTCGCTGGCTTGTGCTCGTTCCAGGGCATGAATATTCATCAGTAGATTCAGGAGCTGGATCTGGGTCTGCTCGATTTCGAGCCGATCGGCCTCGATTTTTGAAAAATCCAAGATGTCGGAGATGAGATGTTGCAGATGTCGACCGTTGCGGACGATGGTATGAATGGCATCGATTCGCTCCGCTAAGGGCTGGTTATCTTCGAGCATGCTCTCCGCAAAGCCGATGATTGCGGTCAACGGCGTGCGAATTTCGTGGCTCATATTGGCCAGAAAGGTGGTCTTGGCACGGTTGGCAGCTTCTGCCCGTTCGCGGGCCTCGGCGAGTTGATCAGTGCGTTCCACCACCAGATCTTCCAGATGATGGCGATAGCGTTCTATTTCCTCGAACATTCGCCGTTTTTCAGTATTGTTTTCTTGCACCGCCGCATAATGAGTAATGCGCCCATTGGGCTGGCGAACGGGCGAAATCGTGGCATTTTCATAGTAGATTTCGCCATTTTTGCGGCGGTTAATGAATTCACCGTGCCAGGCGCAGCCCTGATCGAGCGCGTTCCAGAGCGATGCGTAGGTTTCCGGTGGCGTCAGCCCGGATTTCAGAATTTTTAATCCTTTACTAATTAATTCATCCCTCGGATAGCCGCTGCTTTCCACGAAGGCGTCGTTGATATATTCGATATTCCCTTTGAGATCGGTAATGACGATAGCTTCTGGTGACTGCGCCACGACCCTGGAAAGTTTGCGCAATTCTTCCTCGTTTTTCCTTAAATTGGTAATATCCTGCGATGTACCCACTAGTTTAATTGCGTGACCTTCCTTATCGAACTGAACTTCGCCAAAAGTGAGCAGGATACGTTCATGACCATCTGGCCGCACAATGCGCAGATCTATTTGACATGGCGTTCCTTGGAGAGTTGCCTGGATTTTATGATTAACTTCATTTCGTTCATCAGGATGAACATAATCTAGAAAAGTTTGGTAATTACAGAAAAAATTATCAGGCTTAACGCCAAAAAGATTAAATAACTCATCCGACCAGTAAAAGCTGTCCTTCTGGATATCCCATTCCCAGTTTCCTAGTTGAGCACGGCGCTGCGCCTCGGCCAGGCGTTCTTGATTTTGGCATAATTTTTCCAGGACACGCTGACTATCCTTGTACAGATTTTCAAGGTCTGCGGTACGCTCGGCTACTTTATGTTCCAATACCCGTGTGTGGTGATATAACGCTAGATGAGTTTTTATTCGTGCGCGTAGAATGGGTAGATTAATCGGCTTCGTAATATAGTCCACTGCTCCCAATTCTAACCCTTGCTGTTCGTCTTTCCTTTCATGGCGAGCCGTGAGAAATATGATTGGAATATTGCATGTAGCCTGATTTTTTTTGAGTTGTCGGCAAACCTCGTAGCCATCCATTTCAGGCATCATGATATCGAGTAGAATCAGATCCGGCGGGGTATCGGAGAATGCAATTTTTAGACATTTATCGCCATTACTGGCGGTTCTAATACGATAGATACCATCCAATGCCGACGCCACCAAATAAATATTTTCTATGGTGTCATCTACAATTAAAATAGTAGACTTCGCAGTCAAGTTAGATGGAGCGTTCATTAAATTGTGAATTTCGCAGTCAAATTAAATGGAACGTTCGTCACTTTCCGCCAGCTCACCGTCCCAATAGTTTTCCATGATCAAGACGTAGACCCTTGGGCAGGGTCTTACCTTTTAGAAAACTTTTGACGGTGGTTGCGGCCTTGTCGGCAATAGCCTCGATATCTGGGCGGAAATGAAGCGCATCCCATGAACCATCAATGTTTACAGGTACAGCCAAGCCTTTATCCTCCTTGGTGCCGTCCTGCCCTTCCGAGCGGGACACTAACTGGGGCTTGATACGGTAATTGATCGTGCGCCCGGGCAGATCGACGCTACCGCTGCCAGCCACTCGCAGCAATGATGATTTGATTGTTAAATCAGGGTTAGTAACCACTCCAGCGGCAATCGAGAACGAACCCGACAGCTCAGAAAAATTGGTTTTCTGGCTGTCGTGGGAGCCGGCGGAAAAAGCAGCGAGATTGATACCCCGGATCGCGCCGTTGAGTAAGGTCACGGTGCCCTTGCCACCGAGCGATGAGATGATCTGTCTTTGGCTTGCACCGTGCCCGGCTAGTTCCAGCTCGGTATTGAGGGCACCTTCCAGTCGGTCGAAACCAAAGGCGGCTAGGAAGGTTTCCGCCTGTAAATCCCGCAACGCAAGGCGGACATTCATCTCAACGCCCGCCTGGGTGCCGTCGAGCGCAACTCGTCCAACGCCCTTACCCTGATAAAGCCCCATTTCAGCAAGATCGGCGGTCAAATGCCCGTCATGAAGCGTAATCACCAGCTCGCTCCGTCCCACTTCAATCCGCCGCACCTTGATTGCATCCACATTGAGCTTGATATCAGCATCAATTGATTGAAGCACTGATGCGTCGATTACTGCGTCGCTCCAGTCCGAATGCCCCGCAGTGGTCTGCATCCGAGCGTCATTTTCAGTTGTAACGGTCTGGCCTGTTGGCGGCAAATAGGGATTGAGGTCGAGGGTTTCGATATTCAACTGACCCTGAAGTGCTGGCCGTGTGCTTGTAGTTGCTACTGACAGATCGCCCGTGGCCTTGATCGCATCGAGAGAAAAAGTTGCCTGAGTTAGCGCGACTTGACCAGTACCCGCCGTCACTGTCGCCTTGAGCGCAAGCGGGCCAAGGCCGGTTCCGGCAAGAACCACCGGCTTGCCACTGACCCACGTTGCCAGCGAACGTACCGATGGCGAGGCAACCTCAAGCGCGCCCTCCACGCCGCCCGCGCTGCCCAGATCGCCAGTAAAAGCGAGCTTCAGCGGCTCTGCGATGATGTTGATACCCACCGCGCTGCCTTGGCCGGCGATTAAGGCGCGCGGCGTGGCAACCGTCAGATCGAGGGTGACGGCTTGACCGTGCCAGGTCAGCCCACCCGTAGCAGTCAGCGGCTCGTCGAGGCTGTTGAGCACTAGCGCGAGGTGGATACCTTCAACGGTCTCGGCGGTGCCCTTGTCGTTGAAATAGGAGAGCTTGCCGTCCGCGATGCGAACATTGCCAAGCCGGAGGTTGGCCAGCTTCGGCGCATCGTTTTTCTCATCGGTTGCGCTTGCGGGTCCATTCGCTTTGATGTTGGTTGGATTCGTGACAGCGAACATCCAGTTACCACGACCTGAGCGGTTGACTTCCAGGGTAAATGCAGGCTCGTGCAGGACAAAGTTGTCGATTTCAATCTCGCCTGACAATAGCGGCCAGGGTTTGATCTGGGCATCCAGCCCGCCGAGCCGGACTAACTCTGGTGAACGAAATCCTGGCGGATTGCCTAGCGTCACCCCGACCACTCGCACGCCAAGCGTGGGCAGAATTGAAAGCGTGACCTGGCCGTCAATGGTGAGATCGCGTCCCGTCGCCTCTTTTACCTTGGCCACCAACCGGGCTTTGACCCACTCCGCCGGAACCAGGGCTGGTGCTGCGAGCACGCCCGCTACTAGCACAGCCATAATGACTACTATGACGACCAAAATTTTTTTCACGACCGAATCTCTCCGAGTAAGTTGACTACAAATTGTTAAATCCGAAGTAGTTTGAATAATTCTTCCTGGCTATTCAATAACAGGCATGGAGTGTTCATGTCTTGTTGCAGGAATTCCTGAAGACGGGGATGAATGGTTATCGCCTCGTCAACCCGAGGATTGGTGCCGGTGGTATAGGCCCCCACGCTGATGAGATCGGCATGTTGATGATAAGTGGAATACAGCCGCTTGAAACGACGCGCGCCCTCCAGGTGGCGGGTAGTGGCAATCGCGGGCATAGCACGCGAAATCGATGCCTCAATGTCAATGGCGGGATAGTGACCTGACTCGGCCAGTAACCGCGAGAGAACTACATGGCCATCGAGAATTGCACGGGCGGCGTCGGCGATAGGGTCTTGCTGGTCATCACCTTCCGCAAGGACAGTATAAAAGGCGGTAATGGAGCCTCCGCCCACGTCGCCGTTGCCGGCGCGTTCCACCAGCGCCGGAAGTTTAGCGAAAACGGAAGGTGGGTATCCTTTGGTGGCAGGAGGTTCACCGATGGCCAGCGCGATCTCCCGTCCAGCTTGTGCGTAGCGGGTGAGGCTGTCCATGAGCAGGAGCACGTTATAGCCCTGATCGCGGAACCACTCTGCAATGCTGGTGGACAGCGCCGCGCCCTGCATACGCAGCAGCGGTGAGCTGTCAGCGGGCGCGGCCACCACCACCGAGCGCGCCAGCCCTTCCTCGCCCAGAATATTTTCGATGAACTCCTTGACCTCGCGTCCACGTTCACCGATAAGCCCAACCACGATGACATCGGCGTTGGTAAATCGAGTCATCATGCCAAGCAATACGCTTTTGCCCACCCCAGATCCAGCGAACAATCCCATCCGTTGACCACGCCCAACGGTAAGCAACGCATTGATGGCGCGTACTCCAACATCAAGAATTTCGTTGATGGGATTCCGCGCCAAGGGGTTGATCGGAGTACCATTCAAGGGCATCCGCGCGCTACTTTTCAGCGGACCCTTACCATCAAGTGGAATCCCCGCGCCATCAATGATACGCCCGAGCAATTCCTCGCCCGCCGGAGCCTCCATCGCCCCTGATCCAGGAATGACGCGCGCGTCGGGCGTCAAACCGCGAATATCTCCTGTGGGCATGAGAAACAAACGATCTCCGCTAAAACCCACTACCTCGGCGTATACTCTTCGGTTGTCGGGAAGGATGATAAAACACCGGCTACCGATCGCGGCACGTAGCCCAACCGCTTCTAGAGTTAAACCCACTACGCGCGTGATGGTTCCCTCCACGGTCAGCCCCGGCGGTGGTCCCGACATCCGTTCCCGGTATTGCGCGAGCCGCGTCGCCCAACGGTGGCGGGGTTTTGGCTCAGGTTGTCCAGGTTTAGTCTGATTCATTATTGCCTTTCAATGGAACGGGTAATTATTTGTATTCACAATATTTAATTCAATTTAATTCAATTTTTAATCGAGGAGAAGCGCGGCCATGCGTACACTCGTGTGGGCGATGTTAATTGTAATGTTAATTACCGCCTTTCCGTCGATGGCGGCAACCAATGAGGCGCAATCAAGTTTTCCGCTGCTGGATGAAAATATTGGTACTCAATATAGCGTGGTGACCGAGCATCCCGCTCGTTCTTTTACCTTCAAGAGCACCATTCAAAGGCTCTCCATCGGTCAAATGATCTCGTTTATCAGCGGTGGTTTTCTTGGCGGCTATGTTGCTACTAGCCTTGTCGGGCGAGTCATCGGCAGGTACGCGAATACCCCAGACCGTGTCGCCTTTCTTATGATGGGAACTATCTTCGGTGCCATTCTGGGCGGTCAATGGTGCGATGACGGCTGGTGGCCTTGTTGAATGATTCAGCGCAGCGAGCCATGGATGGCAAGCGACCCCGATGATTCAATCCATTACGTAGCGACGTGGATCCGGGTGGTCGATGGCAGATTTTGATTAGCAGGCGTCGCTGGCGCACGATGAAACCCCTATGACTCGAATATTCGCAGTATTGTTCGTGGTCCAGGAGGCATCCAGGAGTTTGGCGCGCGCGTCCTCACTTTGCACTAGGATGTTAGGGCAATCGGCACGATGGATGCTGATCCCTTGAGTATGAGTGACATGGCCAACAATAGGATCACTCGGAGTTGGTCGGCAACATTGGGCAAAATGGGTCACAAGGTTGCCTACTCCTTGAACCCGGATGTGGACAGGGATCTCGGTGCCTTTCCCCGGATGGATTCGCGGCGGGGTAGTAACGGATTTGCGACGACGGGCCAGGATGTGGACAAGAGCATTGCTTACCTGAGATAACGAGACATCACCCCGCCCCACCGCCGCCATCAAGTCTTCCACATGGGTATGGCGAAAGCGCCGCATCAATATTTCAAGGTTCGCCTTCGATAACTCCAACCGCGCAAGTTCACGCTCCAGCAAGGCGCGGCCCTGCTCCACGTCATCATTATGATGCTCGTGCCTGAACCATTGGCGCACCTTGTCTCGGGCACGGCTGGTGCGTAGATAGCCCGCAGCGGGATTCAGCCAGTCTCGGCTGGGTCCTCCGCGTTTGGCGGTAAGGATCTCCACTTGTTCACCATTATGGAGTTGATAACCGAGGGGCACGATACGTCCATCCACCTTAGCACCACGGCAATGGTGACCCACTTCCGAATGGACATGGTAGGCAAAGTCAAGCGGCGTTGCTCCCTGTGGCAATTCGATTACCTGTCCTTTAGGGGTAAAAATTTGAATGTGTTCATGCTGGAGCGATTGACGGAATCGTTCGAGGAATTCACCTGGGTCGGCAGATTCCTCCAGTTCTAAAAATTGACGTAGCCATTGAATGCGATGCTCGTAGTCATTTTCGCTTCGTCCGCCCTCCTTGTAACGCCAGTGCGCCGCCACTCCCAGCTCGGCGTGATGATGCATGTCGTGGGTTCTAATCTGGACTTCCATGGTTTTGTCGTCCGGCCCCACCACAGCAGTATGTAGTGATTGATACAGATTGTTCTTGGGCTTGGCGATGTAATCGTCGAACTCGCTGGAGATCGGAAACCATAAACCATGAACAATTCCCAAGGCGGTGTAACAATCCTGCACGCTCGCTACGAGGACACGAATGGCGCGTACATCGTAAATATGATCGAATTCAACTTCCTTACGCCGCATTTTTCGCCAAATACTGTAGATATGCTTGGGGCGACCTTTGACCTCGGCGTGAATGCCCGCAGCGGCAAAATGCTTGCGCAGAATTTCAATGACTTGCTTGAGGTAGCTTTCCCGATCCAGGCGTCGTTCGTCCAGAAGGATGGCAATTTTTTGATAAATTTCTGGATTTAGATAGCGAAATGAGAGGTCCTCCATTTCCCACTTGAGCCTGCCGATCCCGAGGCGATTGGCGAGGGGCGCATACAGATCCAGGGTTTCGGTGGCGATGCGCCGCTGTTCGTGCCCGAGCAGCTTTTTTGCGCTGCGCAAGTCATGAGTTCGCTCGGCAAGCTTGATCAGCAATACCCGCATGTCCTCATCAATGGACAATAACAACTTGCGCAAGCCTTCATGATCCTCGGGACGGGTCTGACCGCTCCGCCGACGCATCACAGCTTCCATGCGCTGGACACCCGCTACCAAACGAATTACCTCTGGCCCGAGTTCCCCCAATTTTGCAGCCAGGTCTATCCCCTTAACTACCTCGGGAATATCGTGGAGCACCGCCGCCGCTAGGGTTTGAACATCCAGGCGCAGCTCTGCCAGGAGCTGGGCAACCGCCAAGGCATGATCAAAATAGGATTCTCCACTCGGGCGGCAGGTAGCATTGTAAAGCTGCCCCGCGTGGAAGCACGCCTGACGCAGGGGAGTGAAATCAAGACCCGGACGTATTTGGGATAATTGCGCAATCCACGCAGTGTAATCATTCGGGGAAGAAGTAATCGCTACCATAGTTCCATTGTAGCTGTGCTTCGTTAATGGTTACTACACCATTCGGGATCGAGAATGATTGAAAAATAATCTATTTCAAGCCCAAGTTGATTGGCCTCAGTATTTGTCAATCACCCCGCCCTAAAGGGAGGGGCTTGTGAAAACAAGTCCGAAATTGACCAGCGGTTCTCTCATCAATGTCCCCAAGAAATCCCGCCCTAAAGGGCGGTGAGGAAAGGGGACGGTTTTACAACCGTTCGGTAAAAACGCCGATCTTTCCCGGCTGTCAGCCCTTACGGGCCTAGTGACACACCAACGCCCTACGCTTATCAAAAAAAAGTGAACTTATTTTCTCTAAAGAGGGTAGTGCAAGCGTTCACGACAGCAGGGTCATAAAGTTTTCCGCGCTCCTTGCTGATATGTTCCAGTACATCATTTATTGTTTTCGGTACGATATCATCATCAAAAAAATGATAAAGCATTTCCACTACCACATAGGCCAAGCCAATAATTCTCGATTCCAAAATAATTTCATCTCCTTCCGCTCCATCGGGAAATCCCGAGCCATCCAAAAGTTCTCGGTGCTGTAATACCATCTGCGCGATTGGCCATGAAAAATCTATATCTTTAAGTGCATTATAACCAATTCTAGGATACTGTTGGTAAGCATTTAAGTGAAAATCAGAGAGCGTTTTCTGCGAGATTACCATATGGAACGGTATGTCAAGCAATCCCATGCCGTGAATCTGGGACCCCATCTCAATTCCTTCTATTTGATCCTGTGGTAACCCCATTTGCCGAGCTATCGCACAGGAAAGTTTTGTTACTTTCCGGTGGTGACCTCGCATCATATAATGATCGTGTCGAATGATCAGCTCATTAATAGCTTTAATGACCCCTTTCAAATTCTCATATAAACGCTGTCGACTCTCCTTAAGCTGTTTTTCTATAATACTTTTATATAATACTATCTCTATATTGCTGTGTAATTCTTTTTCATTGAATGGTTTGATTAGGTAACCGAAAGGTTGGGTGATCTTTGCGCGTTCCAGAGTTTTATCATCGGCATAAGCCGTCAGATAGATCACGGGAATATCAGAACTCAAATGAATACACTTTGCTGCTTCAATTCCATCCATCTCTCCGGCTAGGGAAATGTCCATCAAAATCAAATCTGGTTTTTTATCGCGCGCATTATCTACTGCTTTTTCACCAGTAGATACAGTTGCAACAACATGGTATCCTAGTGTTTTTAGCGTTTGTCCTATATCCATTGCCGTAATAATTTCATCCTCAACAATCATAATACGCGCTGCCGTCATTTTATTTCTCCAAAAGTGGTTGGATAACATGACTTATTAATTCGATAAAGTAAATCTAATTCTCCACATGGTTCCGCCATTACGTTCCATCTCTGCCGTCCCCAGCAATTGGGCTTCTGTCAGTTGTATAATTAATTTTATCCCCATGCTATCGATCCGGTCAATATCTAGCTCTACTGGAATTCCGACACCATCGTCAGAGACCTTCAGCTCAACCTCATCATCATCTGATTTGTGCAATGAGATAGTAATCTGTCCGCGACGATTATTGGGAAATGCATGTTTGGTTGCATTGGATATGATTTCATTGATGATCAATCCACAAGGGGTAGCCTGTTTGATTGGAATATATATGTGTTGAATATCAAGATTGAGGCGTATATTATTTTCGGCATTATAATCGCCAAGTATCTTTGAAGCCAAATCACGAATATAGATTTCAAAATCTATTTTACTGATATCACTTGAGCGATACAGTAACTCATGAATCAACGCTATGGCCATAATTTTTTTTTGAGTATCTTTCATGACGCTTAAGCTATATTCATCCTTAATTTTTCTACCCTCTAGTCTAAGCAAGCTAATAATTACTTGTATATTATTTTTTACGCGATGATGAATTTCCCGTAACAGAAGTTCCTTTTCTTTTAATGATTTTTCTATTAGCACCTCGCTACGTTTTCTACTCGTAATATCGCGCACGATACCAATGGCATGCCACTGGTTACCCAACTGCATAGAGGAAATTGATAATTCAATCAGAAGTTCTTTGCCATTTTTACATAATGAAATAAGCTCAATAGTTTTATTAATGACCGGCCCTTTACCGGTTTTCAGGAAATGAGGGAAGGCTTGCAAAAATTCGGATTGCATCGCCGGCGGCGCAATCAACTTGTGTAAGTCCTGTCCCATCGCTTCGGCGATACTATAACCAAAAATATGTTCAGCGGCCTCATTCCATAAAGAGACACATCCATCGGGCCCCATCATAATAATGGCATTTTGTGCCGATTCGATGATCTTACGAAATTTTTTCTCGCTTTCGATCAATATTTCTTCGATGCGTTTTTTCTCGGTAATGTCGCGTAAGAAACCAAAGAACATGCCACTATTAAAATTTTTTCTATAAACAGCACTCACCTCTATGGTTAATAAATTTCCACTTTTGTGCCGATGATGCGTTTCAAAACGATAATGTCCTTCGTTTATGATTTTCTGAATATATTGCGCGGTTTGTCCTCTGTTCTCTTCTAATTCTATGTCGGTAATACTCATGTTGAGAAGTTCATCGTATGTATAGCCACTCAGTTGGCAATAAGCATTATTTACATACTGGAAGCGTCCCCTATTATTTATAATCCAAAAACCATCCATTGAAGTCTCAACGATTTGGTGGTAGCGTTCTTGATTTTCTCGCTGTATCTTTTCTGATTCCATACGCACGGTAATATCACGAAATATTACCATCGCGCCTACCTTTATTTCATCTTTTAAAATGGCGTGCGTCGAATATTCCACGGGGAAATTACTATTATCGCAACGCCAGAATATATCATCGGTTATCGTCATTTGTTGGGAAAATATCGAAATCATGCAGGAATGTACAGGACATTCTAAAAACGAATAAGATGAGCCGTCGGCACGGGTATGATGAATCAATTCGTGTATATCCTGGCCAAGCACCTCATTCACTGTAGAGAATCCCAACAGTTTCAGCCCAATTTGATTTATGAAGATACAACGCCCTGTAGGATCAATTCCATAGATCCCCTCGCCCGTGGAATTCAATAATAATGAATTAAAATCTCGTTCTTCCCTCAAAAGCTTCTCAATTTCTTTCCGCTCCTGGATTTCTTGCTGAAGTTTGTCACGAGAGACAGTTATTATGGTGAGATTATTCAGCATGGAATGTAAAGCATTGGCTAGCTTTCCTAGCTCGTCGTTTGGTCCTATATAACTGGTTATGGCTGTTCCGCCTTGGTTAATTTCCTTTATCCATGCGGTAATTTGATTTGTATAATGCGAAATGTATTTCCAGATTCTTAAAAAAAGCATTATGCCTATCAGTATCGTAATAACTATAACGAAAATTATTTGGTTTCTTATTTTTTTCATGAAACCGAACATATATTCTGTGTCATGTTGCAATAATAGGACCCAGCCTTTTCCCGAAAATCTACCAAGCCCTTTGGAGACGGCAAATATATTGATATGTCCATCATCACTGTTAAATGAACCAGTCCCCAATGATTGTATCTGTTCAAAATCAATATTATTTGGTACTTTCTGCAGAAAAGTGAATGGTTCGGAAGAGTACAATACACGGCCATCCGAGGTCATTACATACCAATGAAAATTTTGTTGATGATAGGTATTTCTGAAAATTTCTTTCAACAAGCTTCCAAAATTTTCGGTAACCCATTCTACACGGATCCCGGACTTGATAACTCCGACGAAGGTACCATCCGGCAGATGCAGCGCTACCGAAATGGCCATATTCCAAGATGCGGAACTTTCATCATAGGATAATGAATCAATATAAAGGCCATCTTTCTTGGCACGTTGCCACCACTCAGTATCGTCCCTTTTAAAATATGATGTTTTATTAGTCAAACCAACGACAGCCCCCCATCGATTCGTAATGAACGTTTCGCCGATTCGACCATTCTTATTACCTCTATTATGAAGGATTATCATTTTATTTATCTCCCTGGATAATTCATTTTTAGAAAGTTCAATAAATAAGGCCGTTGCTTGTTCCTTACTGGAAATCCACTCTTTGTCCATGCCGTCGATATAAATCTGGGCGTCCTTCATGGAGTCATAGATCATATTTGAGCGATTAACCAGATCCAATACATCTGATTGGCGAGCGAACGTTTCAATCAGGGTAATGTTTCTTTCTATATCTTTGTCAAGAATAGCAATTTGATTAACAACAAAAGCGGTTGTTTCTTCCGTCAAGATATGTTTTATATGATTATTAGCCACATTCATAGTGACAACACTATTAACAATAATCAAAGAAATCATACTAGCCATTATCAGAATGAACTTATAAATTATTTTCATGATTTCTCTCTACAATTTCGTATCAACAATTTCTGGCGAAGGTGAATTATTCCCACGCAGAGCGTGAAAAGCCACTAGCGTAAAATTTCGCGGAAGGGCTATGGCTAGAGGTAATGGTAGGGGTTGTAAGATGGGTAGGGATAGGGGTAGTGGTAGATTAGGTTGTGCAGCAACCCAATCTACCCTCTGCGCAACTTTACGCTGGTGGCCGACTTATCCGCCGCCAACAATTAGCTAAGAGTTTTCTCGTCGCTGAGGAATTGCAATTGATTAAGTTTCCTATAGAGTTCAATTTCCATAATAGCTCCATTTAGACTTTCATGCAAATATTGCTGATTTTCCTTAAGTTGTTTTTCTGCGATTTTTCTATACAGCGCAATTTCTATATTGCTATGCAATTCTCTTTCGTTGAATGGCTTAAGTAAATATCCAAAAGGTTGGGTAACTTTGGCGCGTTCCAGAAACTTTTCATCCGCATAAGCGGTTAGGTAAATAACGGAAATATCGGAATCTAGATATATACGCTCGGCCGCTTCAATTCCATCTATTTCTCCGGCCAAAGAAATATCCATTAATATTAAATCTGGTTTTTTCTCACAGGCACATTCAACTGCTTTCTCTCCGGTAGATTCAATGGCAACAACATTATATCCTAACTTTTCCAGCGTTTGCTTTATATCCATTGCCGTAATAACTTCATCCTCAACAATCATAATACGTGCTGCTGTCATTTTATTTCCTCTATCGTGTCTTAGAGTTGCGGGTATGTTTTAGATTATGATTTGGTAAGGATGGAATTTACCCGGTACGCAGGACTCGCAATGCGTCCAGCATTTCTTCAGCGGTTGCGAATCGATCCGCGTAATCCTTGGCCATCAAGCGTTCCAAAAACGGCTGGAATTTAGCATATTCTGCGGGCAGTTTCGGAACTGGTTCAGTCAAGTGCTTAAAAATTACACTCATATGTGAATCGCTTTCAAATGGTTTTTTCCTGGTAAGCATTTCATAAAACACCACGCCCAGGCCATAAAGGTCGGTCCTGCCATCCACATCTTTTAGTCCCTTGGCTTGTTCCGGACTTAGATAATGAGGACTGCCAATAATCATGCCCGTGGTCGTTAGATCGTTTTTGACCTGGAGCTGCTTGGCGATGCCAAAATCAGAAAGCAGGGGGGTGCCATCAGCACGGAATAAAATATTGGCCGGCTTGATATCGCGGTGGACAAGGCCCTTTGAGTGTACAAAACCAAGGCAGGATCCAATCTTTTCGAAAATGTCGAAAGCCGCGTCCAAAGTTATTCCGCTATTAATCCGGCTCTTTAGATCGCCACCTTTGACGTACTCCATGGAAATATAATGATAATTGTCATGAATTCCAATGTCATAGATAGTTATGATATTGGTGTGCGTAAGTCCGGCAATCATGCGGCCTTCGTTTAGGAATCGTGAGGAGAATTGCGAATTATCCGTATTGCGTAACAATTTCATCGCGACCGGGCGGGACAATGATTCTTGAGTGGCTAGATAAACCGTTGCCATGCCGCCCTGGCCGATCAGACGGTCAATGATATAACCGGGAATGGGGAAATTTAATGTTTTTTCCTGATTGAAGGACTGACGATCCTCTGTCGGTATCACCATCGTTTTGGAAGTCTTGGGAGGAGCTGGAGACTTCGGTTCGACCTTTATGAAAGATAAATCATTGAGCGTTGTTTCCTGATTGAAGGACTGAGGATCCTCCGTCGGTATCACCATTGATTTAGAAGTCTTGGGAGGAGCTGTCGTTTTAGAAATCATGGAATTGCGTTTGTTTTTTTCGAATTTGACCAATATATTACGTAAGGATTGAAATTTTTGGTCATCTACTCCCTGGAGAATGGAAACGCTGTCCAAATACGCCTTAGCACGGGCCAGCAAGTCAAGAGGTCGGTCAGTTTTTTCCATGGCCAGGAGCAGTACCCTGGCTGCGTTCATATTAATAGTAGGATTCTTCGGCATATCTCGGGCAGCCTTTTCCAGCATGATGATAGCTTCATGAATACGTCCTCCCCGCACCAGACGTACCCCCTCATTATTGGTCGCAACCACTTTTTCTCTTATTTCGTTGATAAGTTTCTCTCCGGCTTGCATCATACCCATGGCGTTGTATGTTTCCTGAGCCTTTTTCATGAGCACGATATCTTCTACATACCGATTGACTACATCCGACATGATTTCGGTAGCCTGTTTATCATTGCAATGGAAATGACATAGCTTCGCAAATTCCATGGCCAAGTCAGGAGCGAGGCTGCTACTCGCATTCTGATATGCGATGTTGGCTTCCGTCATGGATTTGATCGCGGCATCTTTCAGGTCAAGCTGTTCATAGGTTAATGCCTCCGCAATGGCCAGCACCAGGGTGGCCTTATGATCGTTTATATATTGTTTACGTGCCTCCTTAATCGTTCGTAAGGCTTCCTTGGAGTTATCACTGTCCATGAATATTTGAGATAAGTGAGCATTGTCGTTGGGGTTGCCATAAATGGAAAAACGACCTAGACGCACGGCGTTGCGGTAGGCCTGTTCAGCTATCCTGATATTGCCTGTGCGCAGGCCAAGCGCCCCTAGTGTTTGAGTCCGCCGGATGGAGCGGGGAGAAATTTGTGTGGCAGTGGCGAGAGTCTCTAAGGCCGCTTGGTGTTTGTTGGTAGCCTGCTGGACGCGCGCCAGCCAGTCGTAAGCTTCGGTATTCATATCGTTATCAAAAATCAATGCTTTAAATATTTGTTCTGCTCCCGCGTAGTCTTTTAAGTAGAAAAGTATCTGTCCTCGATGAAGCTTAACCCAGAAAGTCTCACGAATACATGCCGCTATATTTAAAGTCTCACTTGCAGCGTTGAATTGTTCTAAACGAAGCTGTAGTTCCGCTCGTACACGCAACAGGTCGAGGGCATGGTTCGGGTGTGCTTGAAGTTTTTCTTGTGTCATGGCCACCGCCCTAGCTATGTCACCGTCACGTACTGCCCGCTCGATATCAATCAGAACTGCCTTACGTGCGATCAATAGACTTAGACGGTCTTCAAGCATATGACGAGTAATGGGTTTGACGAGATAATCATCGGGTCGATACTCTATTACCCCAAGCACCATGGAAAGACGCGCCTCCCCAGTAATCATAATAAATATTGTACTTAACCCAATCAGCTGGCGCTGCTTGGCTTCTTCAAGGATTTGCATTCCATCGCGTCCAACCTCTAGGATGTAATCGCATAGGATAATTTCGTAAGAAGTGGATGCCATGAGTCGCAACGCCTCATCACCGTCGGCAGCAAAATCGACTTTCGTCGCGCCCATGGATATAAAAATATAACGCAATGCGCTACGTACTGAAGCCATATCATCAATAACCAGTATTTTTTTTATACGTATATTAATTTCCATGGAGGAGTCTCTAGGGCCTGTTCACACTAAAATTTGGAGTAAATAGGTCTTTTTTTCATTAAGCAATTATCATTGCCAATACTGAAAAATATGCCGCTCTGCGCGGAGGGCGCGTTGGCGCCCGTGTCATTCTGCGCGCAGTCGCAGAATCTCGGAATCTCTTAATAGTAGATGGATTCTGCGACTCCGCTTCGCTTCGCGCAGAATGACTTGCTATTTTTCAACTGCGTAACTCCTAAAAAGTAAAAGAGTAAAAAAGATCAAGGGTTAGTCCTGGGCGAGGCGCGCCAGGCGAAACCCGCCGTCGCTGAGCCGAAAGCCCGGCGTACGCCAGACGCGATCGGCGGAACGCGCGTACCCCGCAGTGTAGGTCCACGAGCCACCGCGCAAAACCCGAATGCCACTGGCACTATTATTGCATATCGGATTCTTTTTGCTTGCATCAGGAGAAGCATAAAATTTCTCGTCATACCAATCCTCGACCCATTCCCACACATTCCCGTGCATATCATGCAAACCAAAGGCATTCGCTGGAAAACTCCCTACCGGCGTTGTCGATTGACGGTATTTCCCTTCAGGACCATTACCATACGGATAATTACCATCATAATTGGCTTCTGTATCCGCACTAATCGTCTTCCCAAAATAAAATGGCGTCGTGGTTCCTGCTCGACAAGCGTACTCCCACTCTGCCTCTGTAGATAATCGATAAGATGCCTTAGCCTGCTTAGAGAGCCATTGACAATATGCCATCGCATCATTCCAAGTTACCCCAACCACGGGATGACGATCGTCTTGATCAAATCCAGGCTGCAACCAATTCTTTTTTGGATCTAGTTTCCATTTTTTTTCATCCCAAAAATAAAGACCGCCACTTGTTTCCGCTTCGGTTTTATATCCAGTAGTTTTTACAAAAACAGCAAATTGACCGCGAGTAACCGCATATTTCCCCATCCAAAATCCATCCAGGCAAACCTCATGAACGGGGCCTTCATCATCACCCCTCTCCTCTTCCGAATCCGGTGACCCCATCTTAAAACAGCCTGCAGGAATCCAGACAAAAGAAATACCTGCGAACTGGCGTTCCTCGCCGGGTTTTGGTGTATTAGGAAGGATTATTTTTGTCCTCGTTTCTTCGGCACTCTTCATTCCCTCCAAGGCTTCAATCACCTCCCCAAAATTCTGTGGCCGTTCATCCGTTTTCTGCTCCAAACAATCGCTCAACAAATCAGCGAACGCATGATCCCCAAGGGCACGATAATTTTTGCGCGAAGGTTGCGTGGTGGAGAAAATCGCTTGGCTCAAGGTCTTGCCAAAAGCGTAGATATCAGACCACGGGCCAATTTTCCCCGCAGCCAACCCCAATTGCTCCGGTGCGGAATAAAGAAAAGTTCCGCCCAAGCTCTCACCTGCCAGGGATTTGTCGAGATTCCCAGCGGCGGCGGTTTCTGTCACTACCTTGCGGGTCATGGCCAGACCAAAATCAATGAGCTTGATTTCCCAATCGCCATTCACACCACGACGTACCAAAAGATTATCGAGTTAGGAGTTACGCAGTTGAATTTGTAACTCTATACAGGATTGAGTTTTTTCTGTCATTCTGCGTGGAGGTCGCGTTAGCGACCGGAGTCGCAGAATCTATGTAGATGGATTCTGCGACTCCGCTTCGCTTCGCGCAGAATGACTTCCTATTTTTCAACTGCGTAACTCCTAAAAGGATTGAGTTTTTGCTGTCATTCTGCGCGGAGGTCGCGTTAGCGACCGTAGTCGCAGAATCTCTATAAGTATAGATAGATTCTGCGACTCCGCTTCGCTTCGCGCAGATTTCAACTGCGTAACTCCTATTTGGTAATAAATCTTGTTTTATCCATGCCGCAAAAACATCCGAATTAACCGAACCCTCTATTAAAGAAGCCGTTAATAAAGCCGACTTTAACAAGGCGCCAACCACATTGATGCGTCCCTTCGCGTTCCAATCTATTTTTCCCACGCACCGATGCCCTATCGGCGCATAACCTTCCTTGCGTGGCATATAGCAAAGCCACTATAAAATGATTACGCATAATTTGCGAAGACTTCCTCGGTAGTACAGCGTTCTCTTTTGCGAATCGCCTTTAATTGCGCC
>CAUYTW010000234.1 GCA_963575715.1 Gammaproteobacteria bacterium
TATCCAGCTCAATTCGACGCAACGGATCGAGCAGGTAATGATCTATCGGATTCACAGGTCCGGCAGTATTAAAAAAACGCATGGTTGATTCCTGTTTTTTGAATTCCTTTTCAATTTAATGACGCAGCTCACCGAATATTGTTTCCAATGATGATGCGGTTAGTAACCTCTCTCACCATGACTCAACCTCCGTTTCACTAGCCGCCACGAATCGAGTAGTAACCCACGATGGTAATTGGCCAAAACGACGTTCCAGAAGACGAAGTAACAGTTTACTTTCGCCCTCCGTTCGTCCTTCCATTCGCCCTTCTTGGTGGGCGAGTCGTTGCGTCAGCAAATGCGCAGCGGTCACTCAGGCAGCACCGCTATTATCTGAGTACGGTGATGGACTTGGAGCGTTTTGCAGAGGTCGTGAGAGGGCATTGGGCCATCGAAAACTACCAACACTGGGTGCTCTGGACGTGTAGTTTGGTGAGGATGCCAACCGGGCACGGAAAGGTTTTTCAGCGGAGAACTTAGCTCTGGTGCGACGCATGGCCTTGAACGTCATTCACCACAACGGCCCCTCCGCCTGCGCAAACTCCGGGCCTTGCTCAACGATAATTACCGGTTCGACTTGATCTTTGGGAAGCCTGCAACATAGCGCGATTGCCCTGACCTTTCGGGCGGGGCAGTTGACATTTTCCTGATCCCGCTATCGTAATCTTGCGTGTGATAAGTTTATGTTCTAACATATACTATTTAAGGACACTATAGGATACCATTTATCGTATATCGTATCTTTTCCGCTAATGACAGGAAACTTTTCCAATCCTTGGCTAAATACCAGCAACGCTGGAGCAAAGCTGATGCTATCCGACTAATTCAATTAAAAAAGCAACATGTTGATAAATTGCCTATCCTTTATTTTTCGTTTAATCAGTTGAAGAAAAAAGAAAATGAACGATACTTTCGTGGCTGTCCTAATGGGGTCCGACTCTGACCTTCCTACTGTTCAAGGCACAATAGATGTTCTTGATCAGTTTGGTATTACCTGTGAGATTAAGATTACTTCGGCGCATCGCACTCCTACGGCTACAATTACTTACATCCAAGACGCTGAGGCGCGAGGCTGCGCTGTCTTTATTTGTGCAGCAGGATTGGCCGCGCACCTTGCGGGGACAGTTGCAGCCCAAACCATCCGCCCGGTCATTGGTATCCCGATGGAATCAGGTCCTTTGAACGGCATTGATGCCCTACTTTCCACAGTGCAGATGCCAGGAGGAATTCCTGTTGCCTGTATGTCTATTGGTCGTGCGGGAGCACGCAATGCTGGCTATTTGGCTGCTCAGATTATTTCGCTTTTCGATAGTGAATTGGTTGCGCGACTGCGTGCGGACCGCGAGTCTTCGGCTACAGCAGTTTTTGCCAAGGATGCTGATCTACGTCGGAGACGAGGATAATCTTAATATTCAGTCAGGAACCCCACGGCTAAAGGCGGGGGCTTGAGAAGTAAAATTCACAAGTTCG
>CAUYTW010000235.1 GCA_963575715.1 Gammaproteobacteria bacterium
TTTGAATTGCCGATAATAATTGCGCCCGAGTTATTATTATCATAATCGCTCCATAGTGTGACGTTACTATTCGTGGTCGTAATGCTGGTGCTCGTGGCCGTGGTAATATCACCACTTGCTTTAAGAGTTAAATTGCCTCCCGCCGTATTACTAATGGTACCGGCTAACGTAATATTGGCGTTTGTGCCACCCGCCAATAATGTCAGCGGATCACGAAATGTTAGGCCATTGACATTAATATTTCCGGTGTCTGGACTACCAATAGTTAGATTAGAGAATCCGCCTTGTAAATAGGTAGAAAAAAAGACATCAGGCAATTGTAATGTTCCTGATCCTGCAGCGATACCAATAGTCGTACCTGAAGTCCGAGGGATAAATGCAAAATTGCCGCCGCTGGAGCCAATAACTGGATTAGCTCCCAGTTCAATCCCTAACGTATTCGCATTGAAAATAATATTACTGATTGAAGTAAAACTAGGCTTGGCACCGATATAAATATGATCATCGGCGCTGGCATTATTTCTGAAAAGGATGTCATACAAATATGTGGCACTTCCGCCGTTTCCTTGTTGTCCATTGAAAATAATTTGGCCGCTGTTAGATAAAATCTGGGTACCATCCTTGATGTAAATACCCGGCGCGCTGCTAGTCCCTAATCCCGTTCCGCCTATACCATTGATCGTGATATTACCAGTAGTTGTAGAAATAATGGCTGGTGAAAATGTTGGTGTTTGGATATTGACGCCAATTGCCCAGCGATTGGTAACTGAGGGATCAATAGCTGCGGAAGATCCCTGCCCAGTTATCGTAATCGCTCCCGAAGTGGCAGTAATTGTATGCGTCCCATTAATTTGAATGCCTTCGCTGTTCGCGGCGCTCTGCCCAATACCGATAATCTCGATATCACCCGCCGCTGAATTGAGAAAGGAACTACCAGCATTGCGAAAATAAACACCATAGCCAGCGACATTGCCTGAATAACTCTTTCCATGCAGCACAATATCACCATCAGCAGACGTTAATGTTGTGCCTCCCTTGAAATCAATACCATAAGAATTAGTCGAGGTGCCGGTTGCATAACCATCACCGACGGTTAAGCCATTCCAGATACTTGTTCCTGAGCCGCCTCCCAACCAAATATGGCCACCATTACTACTAATAGATGCCCCGCTATTGGTATAGATGGCACCGCCGTTCGTGGCATCAGAATCACTCCACAGAATTATCGAGCTACCATTGCTAGTTACCGCAACATTGGTGGCCTGACTAATATCGCCTGTAGCCTTAAGCACAATATTCGCGTTAGATGCAGTAGTGGTTAACGCTGAATTCAGATTGATATTGCCGCCTTGCGCCGTAGCATTCACATTTCCAGCAGACGTTAAATTGCCAAGGATTATTCCACCCGTCGTACTATTCAGCGTTATGTTATTTCCAGAAATAGTTGTAAACGACAAATTGCCCGCCGCGTGGGTGATATTTATATCTCCCGCCATGGCGATTTGGC
>CAUYTW010000236.1 GCA_963575715.1 Gammaproteobacteria bacterium
CGAACTTGTGAATTTGACTTCTCAAGCCCCCGCCTTTAGCCGTGGGGTTCTTGACAAAATAATTTTCTTCTCGAAACTGATTAAAATTTGCACTTATTTTTCAACAGCTAACCTTAATTTCTGCTGTGCCGTTCCAAACAGCGTGAAATCGGACGATGTTGTTTCAATTATCCCACCTCCCAAACATTCTTCATCCTGATAAAAAACCACCGATTGACCGGGAGTGAGGGCACGCTGGGGAACAGTGAAAGTTACATGTATTTGATCGTTTTTTTCTAACACCGTCACTAGGCAGTCCTGTTCTTCCTGGCGATAACGCACCTTGGCGCGGCAACGCATCGGCAGCGGTGGCGTGACCCCGGATACCCAAGAAAGCTGGCGGGCCGTGAGTTCGGTACCGTAGAGCAGAGGGTGATCATGACCACGCGCTACGATTAAGGTATTAGTGGATACATCCTTGGCCACAACGTACCACGGCGCGCCATCATCACCGCGCCGTCCGCCCAATCGCAAGCCGTGACGTTGACCCAGGGTGTAATACATTAACCCATCATGGTAACCCAGCGTGACCCCTTCGGGAGTGACTAGTGGTCCGGGCTGAGGTGGCAAATAGCGGGCCAAAAATTCGCGAAAGGGCCGTTCACCAATGAAACAGATCCCAGTGCTGTCCTTTTTGGCGTGGGTAATCAGCCCCGCCTCTGCCGCTAGACGCCGTACCTCAACTTTGGATAATTCTCCGATTGGAAACAGGGCATGAGCAAGCTGCGCCTGACCAAGGGTATAAAGAAAATAACTTTGATCCTTAGTGGCGTCTTGGCCTTTGAGTAGATGCCAAATACCCTTTTCTTCACGACTGCGTGCGTAGTGGCCGGTGGCAATACACATCGATCCCCGTTCCAGGGCATACTCTAGGAAGACCTTGAACTTGACCTCGCGGTTGCAGAACACATCGGGATTGGGCGTATGGCCGGCGCGATAATCAGCCAAGAATGGAGCAAAAACTCGATCCCAATAAATATCTGCGAAGCTGATAGCATGAAGGGGCAAGCCTAGGGCCACTGCCACCGCGTGGGCATCTTGATAATCTCCTGCAGCCGGGCAATGGCCAGAAATATCATCCTCTTCCCAATTTTTCATGAAAACCGTCGACACCAGGTATCCTTGTCGCTGTAATAAAAGCGCAGCAACCGAAGAGTCTACACCACCGGAAAGACCAACAGTAACAGTAGGTTGAAAAGACATAAATACATGCAACGACTGAAAAGCTGAATGGCAGTTGGATAAAATCTCGGAAGATAAGAGCGTTCCATGGCGTTAAATTATCATGTAGTGCCGGTGGAAGCGATGGCGACCCAAAAGCAGGTACTTGATGAAACGTAAACCGTAAGAGGCTGTATAAAAACTAGCCGGTTGATTATTAAAGTACAATTACAAGATTAAGTCCTCGTTATCGTTTCTCATCTGTATCCATGCGAGTAGGA
>CAUYTW010000237.1 GCA_963575715.1 Gammaproteobacteria bacterium
TCCGTTCAGTACATACTTAAAAGTGTCACTTAACTAATGCACAGATTAATAGTAAATCACCGGCCACGAAAATGCAGTGAATTACAATCCGTTAATTCCGCTGTTGCTTTTTAAGTTTGATTCCGCCGCAACTTAGATTTTTTATCACGGTTAAATAAAATAAGCAGCATTTTCTCTTGTCGAGTCTTCGCGATCATTGATGGCTTTTTATCGCCAACCGGCGCACGGATTCATAATCAGTTATCTCTACCAAACAGCTTCCCAACCTCAGACATGGGAACGCGAGGAACCCTGGACGGTTACCATATTTCTTTTCATTGACGGATAAGGCTGATACCACTATATTTGGATCGCGTTTCATTTTTTGACTGTAGGAGTTACGCAGTTGAAAAATAGGAAGTCATTCTGCGCGAAGCGAAGCGTAGTCGCAGAATCCATCTACATAGATTTTGCGTTAAGCGACTGCGCGCAGAATGACACGGTTGCTAACGCGACCTCCGCGCAGAATGATAGAAAAAACTCAATCCTGTATAGAGTTAGGAGTTACGCAGTTGAATTTTAATTGTTTGATTTCCATGGAAAGTCATCAGATAGGTATCTGATGTAACTGACTGAAAATTTTGAACTTATTTTTCAACTGCGTAACTCCTAAGAGTTACAAATTCAACTGCGTAACTTCTAGACTGAAATGAGTCGTCGAAATATTCCAGTAATCCACAATACCAAAGGAGGAACAAATGGAACTCGACTTTTCACAACTATCCGTAACAGAACTGGCCAACCTACGTAAACGTCTTGAGCAAGACATGAAGAGCAGGGCAGTTCAGGAAAAAAAGGCCATCCAAAAGGAGCATGAAGAAAAACGCCGTGCTATTGTCAAGCAAGTTCATGAGTTGATTGAGACAAATGGGCTTAATTTGGAGGAAGTGATAAAACGAGACAAGCGGGGAGGACGCCAAAAGGATGATTCTACGCCACCACGGCTACCGAAGTATCGCAATCCTGTTAATGCACAGGAGACCTGGGCAGGTAAAGGCCGTAAACCAAACTGGATGATTGCTTTGCTTCAGCAGGGTAAAACGATGGCAGAACTTGCCATCAGATGATCGGAGCGATTTCTTAAACTCTCCGTTCTCCGAAACTTACTCATTTTATTTCACTGGACAAACGGAGTTCGGTTTCTGCTTCATCGAGGCTGCCCAAGGGATAGCTTGGTTATCGCCAGTAAGATTCCCCATTGATGGGGAGTCTTACGCGGTTTGCGCTGCGGCAGACAACTACCTCTCCTCTCCACAGGCTTAAGGTTCCGTCGAACTCACGGTACATCGTCATTATCAAGCAGGCCCATTAGCTGAGTAAATAACCTAAATGAGCACTTGGATATAATCATTTTAGGCAGAGTATCTTTTTGCTTAGATATCCATGGCGGATTCAACCTTGAAGTGCAACAGATGAATTAGGGGATGGTAATTCATTAT
>CAUYTW010000238.1 GCA_963575715.1 Gammaproteobacteria bacterium
ATAGCAACCTTGGATGGAAGGACAAGTTCGGAACTCCACGACACGAATGGAATCCAAAGTTTTTAATAAATATTGGAAGGAAGGCGATAGTTTTTGAAAGGGGAAACGATACGTACTGGGAGAGGTGGTTGTGGATATGGAAATATAACAACGGAAACGAGAAGAAGGCCATCAAGTCGTGGGTATGGAGGGACGAGGACGGACAATCTACATGGTTTAGAGATGAGGAGGAATAGATGGACAAGAAAAGCATTGATGATGTGATGAAGTTGGCCCCGCAGCCGACCAAGGTCAACTGGACAAAAGAGGAGATTGACACTATCAGGTACTGTCTTTCAAAAGGTTACTCCGCAAAGCAGATTGCCATTATGAGGGAGAAGCTTGGAATCAAACGGACACTTGACGCAACCAACAACATGGCGTGTCGGTTCGGCTTGTCAACCCATCAATATCACCATAATCACCCGATACCCATTGTTTCCACTCTTTCAGCAATCCCTTCAGCGTGGCATTATCTGATTTTAACATCTCAATAGTTATGTTTTCATGTGGTTTCATGGTTCAATCCTTGTTATTTTGCTTGTCCTTCCTTCCCTCTTTGCCGGATGGTACTGGGGTTGGTAGTACTCGTCCTTCACCACCCAAAACACATGACCGCAGAAATCACACTCAACGCCAAGCCCGAATCCCACACTCGCATTGCAAAACCTTTCCCTGTCGCAGCTTCCCCTGCACTCAGGGCAGAAGATTGGGTGGGTCATTTCGTAGACGGTACGGTTTTCTACTTCTCGCATGGTTCTTCCTCGTCCACGCTGTCCACGATGTCCACGGTGTCCCGTTGTCTCATCCATCGGTCGTAATCCCTCGCCAGTTCGGCCTTGGAAATCATAATCCACCTCCACTCACAATATACTGAATATCCGCATAAAAGTCAAGTACAATAAACCACTTTTTCAAACGGCTTTGCGAACTCTCCCTTCCAGCCAAGAGTGACCATAGAAACAGGGCCGTTGCGGTTCTTCGCCACGTTGACATATATCAAGCCCTTTTCCTCGTCCTTGCATTTGCCATAAAACTCCGGTCGGTGCAGGAGCATGACAACGTCCGCGTCAGCTTCGGTCGCACCCGAATCCTTTAGGTCCAGGAGCCGTGGCTGTTCCTCTCCGTTGGCACGGTTTATTTGGGCAAGGACTACGATAGGGATGTTCAGATCCTTCGCCAACGCCTTCAGCCCTTTCGTAATCTTAGCAACACGATATGCCATGTTGTCGTGCGAATTTTCGGTTTCCATTATCTGTAGGTAGTCTATGAAAATAACATCAGGTGTCTGGGCGTTGTTGGAAAGCCGCCCTTCAGCCTATTTTTTCTCTGTATTTCTTTAAATTTACCATATGCCTCTGACTTTGGTTGTGTTTGGCCTAAACCTTTACACCAGTAGTCGTTTCTAAGCAATGTTTTACACATCCTTCTCCACGATG
>CAUYTW010000239.1 GCA_963575715.1 Gammaproteobacteria bacterium
CTGTAGGTTTGGATCATGTAATAGCTGGTATGTTGGATAACTTAGCTACTTGGAATACTACACCAGAGAAAGTGCAATGGCTGGTAATTCATGCTCAGCTACCTTCAATGTTCCAGTTTTCTGAAGATAAGAAGAAGATAGACTTTAATGAAATAGATATCTTTAAAATCTTCCCTAATCTCCAAGGTATTATAGCAGGTGATATTCATATGCCTCAAGATGGTGAACTACTTGAAAAAGGTAGACGAGCATATTTAGGGTATTGTGGAAGCTTAGGTATAACTGACATGACTGATGCTAATCTTGAGAAAAGCGTCTTATACTGTGATGGAAAGAATCTATATCGCCTACCTTTTGAGCAGAAAAGAAAGTACGTTAAGATTAGGTTTAGAGGAGACAATTATCAGGAGTTTGAACCTACTGACTATAATATCTATAAAGGACTAGAGCTTAAGCCTATCTTTTCTGTAGACTATGACTCTGATTCTGAGCCTTATCTAACTAAACTAGCCTCTCTTTATTCAATAGGTTATGTAAGACCTAGACAAACTATTAGGGTTAAGACTGGTGGAGAAGAAGTAGTAGTAAACGTTCGCTCTGAAATGAAAACAGAGGAGAAGATAGAAGCTGCGCTTAAAGCTAGCTGTACAGAAGACTTAGAAGTATATGGTATTCTTTCTGAAGCTTTATATGCAACTGATCCAAGACTAACCTTTGACACTTTTAAAAAGAAGTCATTGATATGAGTGTTGGTAAGTGGAAGACACAAGAATAGATTTCGAGCTATGATATGCAGATAGATGAATTAACATTACATAACTATAAGATACATAACAACTTAAAGCTAAAATTAGGGCCTGGTATTACTGGAGTTGTTGGTGATAATGGTTGTGGAAAAACGTCAGTTATAACTGCTTTATGCTTTCTACTAACAGGAGAAGTAGATACAGATACTAAAGCAGCCAGTATAAGCCTCGGAGAGACTGAGGGATGGGTTACAGGTAAGTTTACCCTTAATGACAAAGAAGGCTCGTTAGAGAGGCATCTAGGCTCGTCTAAAGTCATTTTAAAGTACAATGGTGTAATCTATAACAAAGCTACCGAAGTTAAGGCACTTTGGGATAAATTGTTGCAAATAGACTCCAGTATTTTCAACAATGTAATTGTAGCTAAACAAGGAGAGATACCTCTTTTGTTTAGTGGTGATTCTAGTGTTATAGAGAAGATTTTCCAAAAGATATTCTTAGTACCAAATACAGAACGACTAAGAAATATCATCTGGGAGAACTACATTAAGACTTGCCCTCCAGATAAGATAGAAGAAGATGTCAAAGAGCTTCAGTTACAGCAAGCTACAGCAGCAACTAAACGTAATGCAATGCTAGCTGACATAGAAGATAAGTCAGTCATAGTTCTTCAAGATGATGTTTTATCTTCTGTATA
>CAUYTW010000240.1 GCA_963575715.1 Gammaproteobacteria bacterium
ACCGCCCGCTTTCCTCCCTGCCCGGCTAAAGCAGGGAGGCTTCTCGCGGGCATTTGGTAAAAAAGTCTGGTCCTTGAAGAAGGTATAGCGCATCGCCTATAGGGCGATTAAAATGATCAGATTCAGCGTAAAGGTCGCCATGGGCTGACTGAAAATAGGGCCGCTGTCAATCGGCCTATTGTCTTCCGTTGCGGTAAACATTGGCGTATCCACAGCGACAGCCCGAAATTTGTTGGAACGATAACTTCTGGCTTTCATGCCTAGGTACTTGATTTTTAATAATAACTGTGCTCAGTCGAAGAACCCTTCGATCCTACGAGACCGAGGGGTTTCCACGCCGAGGATTTATGACGGCTCAAACCACCAGCCAGCTCGCTTTCGCCGCGTTAAAAGCGCGAATTGGCCGATTCATTCTCGGACAAGAATTGCTCATCGACCGCATTCTCATTGCTTTGCTCGCCGATGGTCATCTACTGGTGGAAGGCGCGCCAGGACTGGCTAAGACTCGTGCAATCAAAGTATTGAGTGAAGCTATCGAGGGTGATTTCCATCGTGTGCAATTTACCCCAGATTTGCTACCTGCTGATCTCACGGGCACCGATGTGTTTCGTCCTCAGGATGGTTCCTTTCAATTTCAGCCAGGTCCTCTGTTTCACAATTTGATTCTTGCGGATGAAGTGAATCGCTCCCCCGCCAAGGTTCAGTCGGCGTTGCTTGAAGCCATGGCAGAGCGCCAAATCACTGTCGGTGGCACCACTTACCAACTCCCGTGGCTGTTTCTGGTGATGGCTACTCAAAATCCCATCGAACATGAAGGTACTTACCCGCTCCCAGAGGCACAACTTGATCGTTTTTTGCTTCATGTTCGCATCGGTTATCCGAGTGCTGCAATTGAACGCCAAATTTTGCATTTGGCTCACAACGAGGCCCGCGCTCAGGGAAATAATCGTGAGGCAGACAGTTCACGTCTTAGTCAAAAAACCCTATCTCAAGCACGGAGCGAGATCCTCGATATTTACATGTCTGAGGATCTGGAGCGTTATCTCATTGAGGTGGTTCTCGCAACCCGTGAGCCTGGCCGTTATCATCCCGACCTTGCGCGCCTAGTGCAGTGGGGTGCCAGCCCACGCGCCACCATTGCCCTGGATCGTTGTGCCCGTGCCCATGCCTGGCTGGCCGGACGTGACTACGTCAGCCCGGAAGATGTCCAAAGCCTAGCCAGAGACGTACTGCGTCACCGCGTTCTGCTTACCTATGAAGCTCAGGCCGAGGGCATCTCTCCCGATCGCTTTATTGCCACCCTTCTTGGCCACGTTGCAGTACCGTGAAGGTGATTTATATGCCTGTTTTGTTATAGGGCCTGTTAACACTAAAAAATAAACAACCCCGCCGCAAGCGGCGGGGTATTTTTGCACTACGGTTCGCA
>CAUYTW010000241.1 GCA_963575715.1 Gammaproteobacteria bacterium
ATCTATGCAATTATCATTCAGCCCCTTGTCCCCTAACCAACGCGCAGATTAGTAGATTGGAAATACCTAAAACCCACGCATTGGACGCGGTATGTGTTGGAGAATTAAATGCCGTTAAGGATTGGCGAAAACCAACTTTATTCATTAAAGCAACCGGACGTGGGAGCTACCAACGCACTCGATTAAATGCTTTTGGATTCCCGCGAGGTTATTTGACGCGACAGAAACGGATTAAGGGATTTCAAACGGGAGACATGGTGATTGCCACCGTAACAAAAGGAAAGAAAACGGACATTCACAAAGGGCGCGTGGCGGTTCGTGCCTCTGGAAATTTTAATATCCAAATTGCACAAGGTGTTATTCAAGGTATTGCTTATAAGTATTGCCAGCTTATTCAACGAAGCGATGGTTATGCCTACGCTTAAAATTATCTCCTTATTTTATTTTTGTAACAACAAAAGGCGGCGTTTCCTTCCCTCGACCCTTCGGGATCGAGGGGTTTCCACGCCGAAAGATCTATGATTTTGCCAAATAAATTAAAACTCACCAACCAAATTGACCTGAGCAAAGCCGAAGAAAAGATCAGCAAGCAAAAGGCTAAACGGTTATTTGAAAGCGGTGATATTGACCGCATGGAAATTGGCACCTTTAAAGGACTGGCACAAATTCATGCGTATTTATTTGGCGACATTTATGAATTCGCGGGAGAACTCCGCGATGTTAATCTCGCCAAAGGCAACTTTCGATTTGCACCGCTTATGTATTTACCACAATCGCTGGAACATATCAGCGCCATGCCGCAAAAATCGTTTGAGCAGATCATCGAGAAATATGTCGAAATGAATATTGCCCACCCCTTTCGCGAAGGCAATGGTCGCGCCACGCGCATTTGGCTGGATTTGATTCTCAAAAAAGAAATTCAACGCGTGATCGATTGGAATGCCGTGGACAAGAACGAGTATCTTTCGGCCATGGAACGCAGTGTGGTGAAGGATGTGGAAATTAAATATCTGTTGAAATCCGCCTTGACCGACAAAAGCAACGACCGCGAATTATTCATGAAGGGCATCGACATCAGCTATTACTACGAAGACTATAGCGAATTCAGAGTTGAGGATTTGTAACATATTAATCTGTGCATTGGTTAGGCGACACTCCTATATGGCATACAGAACAGATTCCTTTTTGAAAAACGCCCGAATTTTTTCGGGCATTTGTTTTAGTGATTCTAATAAATTTGTAGCTTTATCAATTAATTCTTTGGCACCATGGATGAGTGCACGAGCGAACCCATGAGCTTTTATATTCCCCCATACTAATTCAGTAGGATTAAGCTCTGGTGAATACGCGGGAAGAAAATATATTTTTGGTAGTGCCCTAATCTATAGGATCTTATGAGAAGTTATCCATTTTGATTGACA
>CAUYTW010000242.1 GCA_963575715.1 Gammaproteobacteria bacterium
ACTAGCTGGGTTAAAATCAGCGCTTAGTGAATCAGTGTTTGAAGAACTCCCACAATCTGCACAAGAACAAATATCACAAAATATAGCTCTTGGTAAACCTTGGGATGAAGGTGTTGCAGAACAAATGGCAGGGGGTATAATTGGTGGTGCAGGTGCTGGTTTTGGTTTTGGTGCATATAATAAATATAAATTAAATAAATTAGCGTTAGGTGATGTGCCACCACCTTCAGATCCAGGAGCAGAACCGGCTGGTATAGATATAGAAGTACCAAAAACTGATACAAAACAAAATGCTAAAACACGAAAAGAAATTATAGACTCAGCTGAAAACGAAGAAACAAAAAAATCATTAGAAGAACTTTTAGGGGGGGGAGGGAAACCAAGTGGAACTCAACAGACAACAGCTGGAACTAGCAATGAAGTATCTGGAGGACCAGATGATGGAACTACCGGAGGAACTAAAAAACCTGTCGGAGGTGGAGTGGATGGGGCTGCAACTGATGAACTCACAGATAAGACTGGAGAGGGAAGAAGCGACGTTACATTAGAACCTATTACTAAAGATAGCTTAGGTAAGTCTTTTGTATCAATAGGCCAAGCACACAAATTTCGTAGAGAAAACAAACTTCAAGATTTATATTCCGTTGAAAAACAAGCTGACGGCACTATTGCTCTTGTGCCAAAGATACCAGTTACAGAACAAAAACCCCTAGTAACTAAAACTAAAAAACCTGCAGAAACAAAAGAACCTGAAGTATCTACGGAAGAAACAGAAGAAGACATATCTGATGAAGAAATTGGTTGGGAAGAATTTAAAGAAACTGAACCTGATGGCACTATAACTTTGGGGATGAGAAGAAAACAAACTACAACGCCTAAATCTACCGAAGTATTAAAATCAGAAGCGGAGCTTACAGAAGCTGATAAAGCCGACAGGCAACGGGAAGAAGAAGAAGAAAAAAATGTTCGTGTAAATAGAATTAAAGAAGCAAATAAAAAATCTTGGGCTAAAGGTTTATTAGAGTATTTAAAAGTAGGTTCATTATTATCAAAAAATTCTCCTGTAACAGAAACAGATAATCCTGCTGAAGCTAAAAATCTTGCAATTAAACATGCTGCATTTGATCAAGCAATGGATGAGTTTGATACCGTAAGTATTGAAGATTTTGATAAAAAATTAAAAAAATTAGCTACTAAGAAAAAAGCTGAAACAGGTAAAGATTATTCTATTAATAGACCTTTAGAGTTTATGGAGGGGTTTACTCAACGACAACGTTTAAAAAACTATTACAAACTATTTAATGAATTTTTAGGCACGAAGAAATTAGAGCCTAGAAGAATTAAATATGCAACTACTCGCAAGAACTTTGAAAAAACTTTATCTAAAGAAGAACGAAAATTATTTAATAAAGCATAT
>CAUYTW010000243.1 GCA_963575715.1 Gammaproteobacteria bacterium
CGATCTTTATTTGCCATCAACCAATAACCAAGAGCTTTACCATCAAGGTTTCCTCTACGCGCCGCAACTAAGGAAATAGCGTCGTGTAATTCCTGGTTATTCTCACAACGGCGAATTACTTCTGCCACCGTAACCGGATCTTTGCCGATGACGAGATTCCACGCGCTGAAAATAGCGTGCAACGCCTCTTTTGCCGGATCTTCGCTTTGGGTAAACTCCTGAGACTTAACCGGATCGGCCTCACCAGCCCAGACAATCGCCGAACGTACCATCCGGCTCCAGTCCTCAAACGAACCAAGGGGAGCATCAACAACCTTGGGTGTTCCAGCGTGTTGATAAGCAGCCATTATTGTAAGCGCATGACATACCAACTCATTCCGTCGTTCTTTCACCTCGGCCAACAAATCCTGATCAATAGCACGCAACTCGGGTCTTTCGGTCTTTGCATTCAATCGGCAAACCAGAGAACGCCTAATTAAGTCCTTGCTAATGACCAGATTATTTCCCGTAGCGGTAAGAAAGGCAGTCATCGGAACTTTAACTGAATCAAGTTTGCCGAACTGCCTGATTTGTCTGGCTTCTTCCGATACCGTCTGACAAAGAGCGGCACCTTCCAGTGGATGTTCCACGTTGTCGATGGCAATGAATGGGTCACCAGATAATAAAAGTCCATTTAATCTCTTTTCCGCTTCATCGGGATCACGTCCATAATCCATTACCACTGCATTATTTCCCGTGGCGAGAATCGAAGCGACATTGACGAGCATAGATTTTCCAGTGCCAGCCTCGGGCGCATCAACCGCGTGTAATGGTGTTGATGGCAGCATTACCCGTGCGAGTGGCGAAATAATTAAAGAAAGCGCAACAGAAAAATCAATATTTGTGCTCCACGGGTAATACCGCAAAAGCTGTCGAAAGCATTCCACTGCCGCCACTGCATCATCACGAACGGGATTCTTTTTTATTGGCCACTTGCCATGGATATCAATCAATAATCCGGTATTCTGATCATATCCATGCGTGGTAATTATTCGGCCTCCTGGTTCCATTACGGGATGTTGAACGACCGCGCGAAGAACAGGCAGCTTCCATTTGCCAACCCGTGACAAATAAACATCAACCACCAGGCGTGGACATCCTATTTCAATCCATCTGTTCTTGCGGGATTCATGTTTCAACCAAGTAGCGGTATTTGTGAATCTTTCAATCAAATAATGTGGCTCGACCTGCTTTAGAATCAATGCACCATTCGGGCGTCTTACCGCACCCGTGGTAGGAACACTTATTTTTACCGGACGAACTATATTTTCTCCCCGTTGATAAATGTCTTCGGTTTTGTCATTCAACAACGCGACCTCGGCCTTATCAATGACAGCGGTTAGTTCACTTTCTATCCATCTGATTTCATTCG
>CAUYTW010000244.1 GCA_963575715.1 Gammaproteobacteria bacterium
ATTCAGAGTGACAATTTGGGCAGTACATATGAGGATCTCTTATTAAAATGAAAAATGGGAAAATTTTAGTAATTTATCCTACTGATTGGGGCACTACCCCAGGATAATGAATCTAAAAACGCCCCCGTGCGGGGGCGCGGATTGAAACGATGGTCTAGAAAAAAAATAGAGTAGCTACCACCACTATCACCATGCCAGAAAGAGCAATTATAAGATTTTCTTGCAATAGTCCGCGTTGCGCCATGCGGAGATGATTTCCAACATCAAGGACGCTCGTGGCGACGTGATCAACGATGCGGTCAACGATGCGGTTATCGAACAATCCTATATGGAATGCAATTATTTTTAATGGAATTAAGCCACTGCGGAGATAACTTTCACCGACGATATTATCCACGAGTTGAACTCGCTTTTGCGCGAACCATAAAAACCCTTGCCCACCCTTGCGATACAACCAGTCAGTGTCAATGCTAATGGTTGGCTCGGGAATAAGTTTATCGCGGAGTAAGAAAAAGCCAAGCGCGGTAAAAAGCAAAATCTGTAACGTCTCGGAAATATGATAAGACGTATAGGGCTGATATTCGATTGGTTGAAATGGCAGCATATTATAAAGGTAAGGTGTATAAATGCCGATAAAAATACATAACCCTGAAGTAATTGCCATAGCCGCATTCATATTCCATACCGGGTCAGCAGCGCGATTCCAAACTTCCCGCGAGCAATTATTTTTTCCAAACCAGATGAAGTATGGAACCTTCAGACCGGTATGAAGGAACGTACCTGCTGAGGCAAGCATTAATGCAAAACCGACCCAAAGTTTGTGACTTTCAAAACCTGCTGCCACAATCATCGATTTGCTGACGAATCCGCTAAAGAACGGAAATGCTGAAATCGAAAGCCCACCAATGAGTGTAAATAGCAATGTCCATGGCATTCGCGCGTAAAGTCCGCCGAGTTTCGTGAAACGACTTTCGCCCGTCATGTGCAATACACTGCCGCAACCCATGAAGAGCAAGCCTTTATAGAGAATATGCGCGAAGGCATGGGCACAGACGCCGTTAAGAGCCAGCCGACCAAACGATGTATCGAGATCGGCCAATCCTGTCCCGGCAACCATGTAACCGACTTGGCTGATAATGTGGTACGCCAGTAGTCGACGACTGTCATTTTCAAGCACGGCATAGACAACGCCATAGAGAGCCATGATTACGCCAAGTGGCACGAGAATTTCCATGCCGGGTAAACCACGACACAGCGCGTAAACCGCTGTTTTCGTGGTGAATGCACACAAAAAAACCGAACCATTAAATGTCGCCTCGCCATAAGCATCCGGCAGCCACGCATGTAATGGCGGAACGGCAGCGTTGAGGATGAAGCCAATCATTACGAAGTAGGTTGCCAGCGTTGGCTGTTTCACATTGAACGCAATGAATGCCAGACTATTAGTTGTCTGATAATGCAGCAGAATGCCGGCGAGAAGTATCACGCCGCCAGCCATGTGGACTAACAAATAGCGATAGCCGGTCCAGAGTGATTCCGGTCGCCCCCTGAACCAGATCAAAAATACTGAAGAAACTGCCATCAATTCCCAGAAAAGGAAAAGCGTTAAAAGATCGCCGGCATAGATTGCGCCGAGCGATCCGCCGACGTAAGTCCACGCGGCGATATGTTCGCCGGTACGTTTGACATGTAGGCCGTAGAGTGTCCCGATCACGGCCATCAATCCCATGATGTAGCCGAATACAAGACTAAGTTCGTCTACTCGCCCAAATGTGAGCGTCCAGTCAAGAAATGGCACTGCACCGAATTTACCCGATGTTAAAAACATTGTTCGTATAAAGGCGAATGATGGCACGAATAGCAGCCAATATTTGCGAAAACGTTTCGGTATGAAGGGCAGCAATGCCGCCCCGAGAAAGAAAGGCAAGGCAGGATGAATCCAAGGATTATTCATCTAAATTCGGCGCGGAAACCGCTGGCTTGTAGCCATGGGGGAGGAAGCGCCGCCTCCTGTTTGTTCTTGCAGTTGAAGTTGAAGTGAAGTTGCCGGTCTTTCCCGGCTGTCAACCCTTACGCGGCCCAAGTGACGCACACTTTGTGGTGTGGCTCCCCTCGCTAAAGTTGCAACGCAGCTTCAGTTCGATTCCTGCGACTTCGCGCAGGACAAGATTTTGAACCTTGCGACAAACCGTTTCGTCCTACCCTTAATGTTGTTTGCATCTGCCGCTTTCAGAGTTACGAACTGAGGAGGCATTCGTAGGTGAGTCTTTTACTTCGTTGCAACGTAGCCACGATGTTTTGTGGCTTAGGCTGGTAAACCAGGCTTTATCCATAAAGCCCACAGCTTTAGCAGTGAGTTGATTTACTGTAATAATCCTCGCGCTGCATGATCCCCGAATGACCGTACCATTTCGATAAAAAAATGATCAGTGTGCAGGCTATGAATCCAAAAGCTCCCCAAAACCCTGGAATGTGTTCCACCTTTGTATGCGCATATTCCTTATCCACGATGGATGGCAATGTATCCATCAAGAGAATGAACGCAAGCATGGCGTAGAAGATCCAAACCACGATCCTTAGCCGTTGACTTAGAAATTCAATAAATTGGATTATTTTCACAAGTACCATCCACTATTTTAGAGTAGGAATTATTCAGTTAAAAAATAGATTCAATATTTTCAACTACTTAAAAAAGAGGCTCATTAATAATTTTACAATTAAATTAAACACTTAAGACTAAAATACGTAATTTTTTCAAAGATAACACGATTGTTGGACGTTTTATCTCATTTTTTGATAGACATCTTAAAAATACGAATAAATCTGTAATAAAAATATATTTTGACATAAGTATTAAGCTAATTAATTAGTAAGAATTATCTAAAACATAGTAAGTTATTCGTATTTTATTATGTACTCATATATCATTATATTGTATCAGTAAAATATAATATATAATGTAGTCTTAATATTTATAATTTTGTAAGATTTTTCTTACATTTAATGCTATTCATCAATCAAAGACGCGTTTCAAACGCGTATCGATGATAACCTGTTTATATCAGTGGTTTTGTTATTGATATACAACTGAGGTAAGCTGGCCATCCAGTTAATAATTTCCAATCCCGTCTGTCCTATCCAAATGATTGAAATTTGGTTATGTTGAAAAAGCCTAGCCGATTTTCTCCGAGCCGGCGCACTGGCATAATCCTCTTGGGGTTATGGGGGGTAGCATTGTTGCTGATTGCGGGCTATACCATCAAACTCCTACGGGATGAGAACCAGCTGAATCTCGAAACTCGGAGGTTTACGCGTGCTCACGCTCTTGCATTGCTTGCGGAGCGCGTCGATCTGGCTTTAACGGTTGCATTGCGGCGTCCTGTTCGAGTGCTCAAAAATTTATCCAGCGAACAGATGGGCGCAGAACGAATGGATGTCCTGTGGTCAACCTTTCCGTTTTTGCGTCGTGTTATGTTATTGAATCACCAATTGAACGTAGTCCGCGCTTTTCCTACTCTGGAGTGCAGTGAACTTGATCATCTGCTAATAGAGCGCGTGCGATTGGAGCGCATGACTGCTCGTCTCGAGGCCTTCGGCATCTACATGTTCGTGATGGAAATTCCAAATGAACGCTGGCTATTTATGCTGGAACCAATCAATGATACTAATGTGCCATCTGGTTGGCTGTTGTTGGGATTCGACCTGTCGGATTTGTTAGCGCAACAATTGCAGCCGATGCTAGAAGAGTTCGGTCGCCAAGAAGGCGGTCAGGTAACCCTGCGCGAACCTACCGATAAATGGGATGATGCTTCGATTCAAATACCTCTCAACCATGTTCTTCCTGGCCATTTTCTTGCATTCCGCCCTGATCCCGCTCTCGAAATCGGATCGAGCACGCTTCATTGGTCATTACCCCTGACGCTCTCTTTGGCAATCTTGGTGGCTATGGGCCTGGCCAGTTGGTCAGTGTTTGTCGAGATTAGTCGTGGCTACGACGTAGCGGAACTACGTCAACGTTTTGTCGCCAACATCTCCCACGAACTTAAGACCCCTCTTGCTTTGATCCGCATGTATGCCGAGACCCTGCACCTGGAAAGAATCGTCGACCCGAAACAGGTACGGCAATATCACCAAATTATTTTGCGCGAAGCGGAGCGACTCAGCGAAATGATCCAGAATGTGCTGACTTTTGCTCGTTTGGACCAGCGGGAAGTCGTCTTTCATCTTCGCAGCGATGATCTCGCTCGAACCGTTATCGAGATACTGGAAGAGATTCGACCGAACCTTGAAGGACGAGGGTTAATTCTGCGTAGTGAACTGGAGACCGATCTGCCGCCCCTATCTCATGAGCGCGAGGGCGTGACGCGAATTCTATGGAATCTGCTGGACAATGCGGTGAAATATGCTGGAAACAGCGAAGTTGAAGTCTGTTTATATCGTCTCGGAGATCAAGTACGTCTGGAAGTAGTAGACAAGGGGCCTGGTATTCCGGCTGCGGATCGAGCGCGGCTGCTTCGTCCATTTGAACGTGGATGGGAGACTGGTACCGTATCTGGTAGCGGGCTGGGTTTGGCATTGGTCACGCAGGTTGCTGAAATCCATGGAGCGATTTTTTCATTGGAGAAAGGTTTTGATGGTGGCCTATGTGCCCGCGTGGCATTTCCCGTGCGGGAGGCAACATGAGCTATATCCCCACCAAAGTGCTGATCGTGGAGGACGACTCCGCTATGCGTGAGTGTCTGCGGCATAATCTGGAGGCAGAAGGCTACCAGGCGCTGCTGGCGAGTGGTACACGCGAGGCACGCCGACAGATACGTGAGGGCCGTCCAGATCTGATACTTCTGGATCTGATGTTGCCAGATGGCGACGGCATCAACTTGTGTCGTACGTTGCGCGAAGAGGGATTACGTCAACCAGTGATTATGCTTTCTGCTCGTGGCGAAGAAGTGGATAAGGTGCTGGGTTTGGAGGTGGGAGCCGACGACTATGTTGTCAAACCTTTTGGTCTGCGTGAATTATTGGCCAGGGTACGGGCACATTTACGTCGTGCCGGTGTGACTCCTCGGGGTGATGGCCTGTACACGGTAGGAGTAGCGCAGGTGGATTTTAGTCGTCACTTACTGCTGCGCGACGGTCAAGTCCAAGAGATAAGTGCCCGAGAACTGGAGCTATTGCGTTATCTAAATGGACATCGTGGCCAGGTATTATCTCGAGAACGCTTATTAAGCGAGGTTTGGGGACACCGGGCGGATATCGTGACGCGCACTGTGGATAACTTCATTGTGCGCTTACGTCGTCACATTGAACCAGATCCCAGCGTGCCACACTATTTAATCACGATTCATGGTCGCGGTTATAAACTGGTGGAACACTAAATTTTTTAGTTTCTATTCCGTTCTCCGAAACTTACCCAATTATCTCACTGAACAAACGGTGTTCGGTTCCTGCTTCATCGAGGCCTCCCAAGGGATAGCTTGGTTATCGCCAGTAAGATTCACAATTGATGGTGAGTCTTACGCGGTTTGCGCCGCAGCCGACAACTCCTCAGGTCTCATAACCTCTCCACAGGCTTAAGGTTCCGTGTAACTCACGGTACTTTGTCATTATCAACCAGGCCCATTAGCTGAGTAAATAACCTAAATGAGCTCTTGGATATGATCATTTTAGGCAGAGTATACTTGTGTTTAGATATCCATGAATAACCATATTCATGATATCAGTTGATTACCCTCTCAAAGATACTGAGAGGGTAATTGCTGATTTACTACCATTAAACAAAAGAAAGAAGTACTACTATCAACATTACCACAGCAGAAAGCGAAATGATTAAATTTTCTTGCAACGCGCCACGTTGAACCATTCGCAAACGATTACCTAATCCAAGAACTCCACCGGCAACACCATCCACGATACCGTCCACAACTTTGTTATCGAACAATCCTACGTAAAATGCAGTCAATTTTAGCGGAATTAAACCACCGACACGATAAATTTCGCCCACGATGTTATCCGCGAATTGAACACGATTTCGCGCAAATCGTAAGAATGCCTGTCCACCTGCGCGGTAGAACCAGTCCATGTCGATATTGATGGTTTCCGTAGGGGTGAGCTTCTTGTGGAACAAGAAAAAGCCAAACGCAGTAAAAAATAAAATCTCCAGCGTTTCGGAAATATGGTAAGAGGTGTAAGGATGATACTCAAACGGCTGGATCGGCAGCAGGTGGTAGAGGTAAGGAGTATAACTACCAACGAAAATGCACAAAATGGAAGTGATGGCCATGGCGGCGTTCATATTCCATACGGGATCAGCGGCACGATTCCAAACTTCCGTAGAGCAATTATTTTTACTGAACCAGATGAAGTACAGTATTTTTAACGCACCAATGAATGCGCCCGCAGATGCGAGCATTAATCCAAAACCAAACAAAAAATGATGACTTTGGAAATCGGCATCAATAATGATGGCTTTACTAGCGAATCCACTAAAAATTGGGAACGCCGAAAGCGAAAGCGCACCGATAAGTGTAAATAAAAATGTCCACGGCATCCGTTGATAAAGTGAGCCTAGTTTTGTGAATCTGCTTTCTCCCGTCATGTGCAATACGCTACCGCAGCCCATGAAAAGCAAACCTTTGAAAAGAATATGGGTAAAAGCATAGGCGCAGGCACCGTTCAAGGCAAGTTGCCCAAAAGGCGTACTAAGGTCAGCTAAACCAACGCCTACAATCATATAACCAATCGAAGTAATTTGGCTGAATCCCAAAAGACGACGACTATCATTTTCAAGCATGGCATAGACAACACCATAGAGAGTCATGATGACGCCGAGCGGAACGAGAATTTCCAAACCTGGTAATCCACGACAGAGAGCATAAACTGCAGTTTTCGTGGTAAATGCGCAAAGAAATACTGATCCATTGAATGTAGCCTCGCTATAAGCATCTGGCAGCCAAGCGTGCAGCGGCGGCACGGCAGCATTAAGGATAAATCCAATCATTACAAGGTAAGTCGCCAGTGTTGGCTGTTTCACTTCGAAGGCAATAAATTCAAAACTCTTCGTTGCTTGATAATGGAGCAGGATACCTGCGAGTAGCACTACGCCACCTGCAATATGAACCAATAGATAACGATAGCCGGCCCAGAGCGATTCATTTTTTCCCCGGAACCAAATTAAAAACACCGATGATAGCGCCATTAATTCCCAGAAAATGAAAAGCGTTATTAGATCTCCAGCATAGATGGCACCGAGCGATCCTCCCACGTAAATCCATGCAGCGATATGTTCAACCATGCGTTTGACATGCAAACCATAAAGTGTCCCAAGAATAGCGATTATTCCCATAATATGGCCGAATACGAGGCTAAGTTTATCTACACGGCCAAACGTCAGCGTCCATTCAAGAAATTGAATTTCGCCAAAAATGCCTTCGTTAGAAGTCATGAAAATCGTTCGTACAAAAGCAAAGGACGGTACGAGTAACAGCCATCCTTTACGAAAACGTTCTGGTATAAGTGGCAATAATACAGCACCTAAAAAAAACAACAAAGCGGGATGAATCCATAGGTTAGTCATTATAGTAATCCTCCCGCTGCATAATGCCGGCGTGACCACACCATTTTGATAAAAAGATAATCAGAAAGCAGGCAAGAAGTCCAAAAATGGACCAAAATCCTGGAATAGATTCTATCCTAGTGTGCGCGTGTTGCTTGTCTACTATAAATGGTAATGCATCCATTAAAACAAGCAAACCAAGTACGGCGTAAGAAACCCAAACAACAAATTTTATTCGTTGTTGCAAAAATTCAATAAATTGAATTAATAGCATGATTTACTACCTAAAGTTTAGAGATTGTTAAAATAATTACCAATAATTACTGAAGAGCATGGCAAAGAATTACGGATGGTGGTATCAGTATGTTCCTAATCAAAATGTAAGATTTAGATACGGTTAGACATAGTAATAAAGCAATAATGATGTAGGATTATTATCCATTCATAAAGTTAGTATATCTACTGTTACCATATCTTGCGGATCGGCTTATCTGCAAGCAACTCGCGGCGTTTAATACACGGTAAAAATTATGTAGTTGAATTTTAACTATTTGATTTATTTCCATTCGCCAGGTCTAAAACCTTCGCCTTTAGGCGAACAGCTTTAGCTAGATTTTGAATTTGAAGTTGGAGTAGGCAACCGCCGTCTACTCAATGCGGGCATAGACTGAATTTTGGTGGCATGCCAACCTCTTTCCTTGGTGGAATCCAAAATACAGCTGATGCCCGCCAACTGGACGTTGACTTTCCGAGTTTCAGTCGGAAACTTAAGTTGGCTTCAGCCAAAGGCCTTTCAGCTGGCTTTAGCCTGAGAGACCACTTTCAGTGGTCTTCCAAACCTACCGGCTTTAGCCGGTAGTCGTTTAGTTAATAATCACTAATAAAATCATCTTAGAAGTTACGCAGTTAAACTTGTCGCTCTATAATAAGGATAAGGATTGAGTTTTTTCTGTCATTCTGCGCGGAGGTCGCGTTAGCGACCGGAGTCGCAGAATCTATGTAACCTGAGTTATGAGTTATCGAGGAAGTGCGATGGGCGTAGTCTTTTTTAGTAAAGGATTGATTTGATAGGAAACCAAAGCAGCGATGAGATGTGTCATAGCATTATTAATCTTCGCGTTGGTTAGGTGACACTCCTACATAGCATACCGAACAGATTCTTTTTTGAAAAACGCTACGAATTAAAAAAATTTTTTAAAGTACCGTTTTCAGATCTGGGGTATCAAACAGTCGATCCACGCACTGCGAATGCGATGGTTTATATACCCAGAATTTGACGCCGGGCGGCGGTGTCGCGGCGCTTGCGACCGCTCGGTACGGTGGCAGTGCTGCCGGTAGTGGTTGGCGTTGCTTCGTTATTCATACTTGATGCCGAGAGAAACTGCGCTAAAGTTGCCACGGTCGGATAGCGGAACAGATCGACCGGCGACAGGGGATAGGAAAATTCTGACAGCAGACGCTCACGGAGCGGCAGCACCATCAACGAATGGCCACCAATTTCAAAAAAGTTGTCATCGATCCCCACCGCGTCGCGTTGCAGTAGTTCGCGCCAAATGGCGACGAGCCGCCGTTCAACATCGTTGCGAGGCGAAAGAAGCGGCGACCCGCCTCGCGTGGCATCGGCCAGCGCGGGCAATGCCTGGCGATCGATCTTGCCGTTGCTGGTCAAGGGTAATTTGTCCAGTACCACGAAGTGCGCCGGAATCATGTGATCCGGCAATCGCGCGCCGAGTTTCGCCCGCAGTACGCTGATTTGGAGCGCCACACCATCGTCGGCTACCAGATAGGCGGCCAGGCGCTGATCATGATCACCTTGGCCGGTCACCACCACTACCGCCTCGCGGATACCTGGTTGAGCGATCAATGCGTTCTGGATTTCGTCTAACTCGATGCGATAACCACGCAGCTTGATTTGATTGTCATAACGACCGAGATAGACCAGCTCGCCATCTGCTTGTAAACGCACCCGGTCGCCGGTGCGGTAAAGCTTGCCCGGCGGCGGTGATTCCGGTCCCTCGACAAGACCCGTGGCACCGATGTCGATAAAACGCTCGACGGTCAATTCTGGACGGTTCAGATAACCGAGCGCGATCCCATCACCGCCGATATAAAGTTCGCCCGGCACTCCTACTGGCATAGGTTGGCGGCGCTGATCCAGAACATATAAACGGGTATTCCAGATTGGCCGGCCAATCGGAACCTCCCCGTCCAGTGGCGCGCTCCGCCGATCGTCGTAGATGGCGCAACCCACTACAGTTTCCGTCGGTCCATATTCGTTGATGATGTGGGTATCCGGTGCCCATTGCCGCCACGGCGTCACGGTGCGCCCCAACAGCGCCTCGCCACCCAGCACCAGATAGCGGGTCAGACCAGCCAGTTGCTCACGCTGAATCATCACATTCAAGAGATCGAGATGGGCCGGCGTTAGTTTCACTAATGACCAGTCATGACCCTTGCCATCGTCGCCTTGCAAGGCGGCGCTGATATGCTCGATCTCCTCGCCGTCGTGAGGCAGCAAACGCAAGGTCCGCCCCGACAGCAACGGTGTGAATAAACTGGTGATAGTGGCGTCGAAACCGATAGACGAATGCAGCGGCGAGCCAGAGCCTTCCCGAGTTCGATAATATTCCATTGCCCAGTTTAGATAATTAATCAGGCCCCGTCGGCAGATCATCGTCCCTTTGGGTTGGCCGGTAGAACCGGAGGTATAGATGACATAGGCCAGATCATCCGCACTGCCGACCATATCGGGATTGCTCGGGGGATATTGGTCATAGTCCCGTTGCTGCCCTTCATCATCCAGCAGCCGCTGTGTCATTCCTGGGACTGGCGGCAAATTTCCAACGAGGGATATTTCGGTCAACAACACTTGCGGTCGGGCATCTTCCAGCATGAAGGCCAGTCGCGCGGCGGGATAATCCGGGTCTAAGGGCAAATAGGCACCACCGGCCTTCAAGGTCGCCAGGATTGCGACTACCAGAGATGGCGAACGCCGTAAATAAATGGCAACCATGCGATTATTGGTCACTCCCTGGGCGCGTAAATAGTGGGCGAGTTGATTGGCGGTACGGTTTAGCGTCCGATAATCGAGTTCACCTGTGGGCCAACGGAGGGCGATGGCCTCGGGCGTTGCCGCCGCCTGAATGGCAAACCGCTCCGCGACCCCCTGATCCGCCCGATAGGGATGATCGGTATGGTTCCAGTCCAGCAGCCAGGAGCGCCAGGTGGCAGTGTCCAATAACGGCTGTTTTGCCGATGAACGTTGTGGCTGTGCCACGACTCCAGCCATGAGCGTCTGAAAATGATCGATCATGCGTTCAATAGTCGCCACGTCAAAACGGTCGCCGTTGTAGTCGCACTCCAACGCCAGATCGTCGCCCAATTCGGTCAGGTTCATTACCAGTTCAAAGGCGGTGTGGTGGATCGGGAGTGAGAGCCAACGCACTCGCAAATCACCAAAGGCTGGCGCGGTACCAGGCCGATCAAGGTTGAAAATCACCGTGACCAACGGTGCCTGACGACCGTCGCGGGGTACCTTGAGCCGTTCCATCAGCCGCGCGAACGGATAATCCTGGTGTTGATAACCCTGCAACAGCACCCCACGTATCCGCTTCAAGTAATCGGTAAATGGTTCATTCCAGTTGATGCGGGAACGAATTGGCAGCAGATGGGTGCAATAACCCACCAGCCGCTCGCCACCCGCCAGGGAACGTCCCGCCACCGGCATCCCGATGATGAGATCATCCTGGTCAGTGAGACGATGCAGCCACAACCCATGAAGCGCGAACAAGGTCATAAAGGGGGTCGCGCCATTGGTGCTGCTTAATTTGCGGATTCCTGCGAACAGGGCACGGTCGATCAAGCGCGTCACCCGACCGCCGCTATAACTCTTCAACGCGGGTGACGGTCGGTCGGCAGGCAGCTCCATGCGCGGTAACTCGCCGTTCAGTTGCTCCAGCCAGTAGCGTTCCGCCTCGGCAAAGGTGTTTCCGGCTTGCCAGCGAAGATAGTCACGATATTGCAGTGGATTAGGTAACGTGGGCTGACTGCCGGCACGGAGTGCTCCGTAGCAATGGGCGATTTCATTGACAACAAGATTCATCGATAGGCCGTCGATGATAATGTGATGTCCCTTCAGCACCAACCGATAGTCGGTATCGGCCAGGCGTACAAGATGCGCGACCAGAAGCGGACCATTGGCCAGATCAAACGTCTGCTGGATGTGTGCCGCCAACCAATCGCGGCAAGCGGTCTCGACATCGGCCTGACCTCGGAGATCAACACAGCGCAGTAATCCCGCCGCTGGCGGGGCCACGCGCTGTTGTTCACCGTCAATCACCGAACGTGGTGCCTCATGCCGCGCCACGACGCTATCCACCGCTTGTGCCAGCACTCGCTCGTCAACCGTTCCCTGTAGCTCCAGCAATGTGCTCAAGTGATAGGCTTTCGATCCTTCAGGCGTGATTTGTGCCAGCGCCGCCAATTGTCGTTGCGCGGTATTGAGTGAATAAGTATTCAGGGTAACGGCGGCGTTATTTTCATCGCCGTTCCCCTTTGGCGGAATAAAACCACCCGCGCGCATCGCCAATACACTGTCCTTCACCGCCGTGATGATCGCAGCGATATCGGCCTCGGTATGAGCGGTGGAAAGGAAGCAGTTGCGCCACTCCCAAACAAAGATGCCGCGTAAATTCATGTGATAGAAGAGCAGTTCCAGATTGGAACTGAACTCAAAGCGGAACAGCGAACCAAACCAGACCACTTCTATCGGTACCTGCTCATCGGCAAACCAGCGGTTTAATTCCGTGGCCAGGGCCGTGGTGCGGCGGTTCAAATCGTTTTGCAGCTCCGGGGCATGGGTTTTCAAGTGGCGCAAGGTTGCCAACGCCGCCGTCATCGCCAGCGGGTGTTGACAGAAAGTGCCCCCGAACACGACCCGATTAACCTCCGGGTAGGAATTATCTCCATAGCGCCAGGCACCACCATCAATCGGGTCCATCAGACGCGCTTTGCCCGCGACTACACCGATGGGCATCCCGCCACCAATGACCTTGCCATAGGTCGCAATGTCGGCATGTACCCCGAACCACGCTTGCGCGCCACCGGGATGGCTACGGAAACCCGTAATCATCTCGTCGAAGATCAGTAATGCGCCAATGTCGGTAGTCAACTGACGCAAGGCGTGTAGAAACTCTCGTGGCTGAACGCGAGGATTGCGGCTTTGCACGGGTTCCACAATCACCGCCGCGATGGTAGATCCATGTTTTTTGATTATCTCCAGAGAGCGTGTCTCATCGTAAGGCAGCACCAGAAGATCAGCCACCGCGCCTGGCGGCGTGCCCGGCGACACTGGTTGAGTAACCAGCTCGCCATCGCGGGTCACCGCCATCCCCATCACGCTGTCAGCATGGCCATGGTAGGCGCCCTCGAACATGACGATTTTGTTACGACCAGTCACGGCACGAGCCAGCCGCAGGGCGGCCATCACTGCCTCGGTGCCACTATTGGTGAAGGTTACGCGATCAAAGCCCGTCAATTCACAGAGCAGCTCCGCCACCTCGCCGACACTCTCAGGACGTGGCCCCAACCCTACCCCTACCCCATCCGGCCCCATTTTGCGGAGCGCCGTCGCGATAAATTCGGGGTGGTGGCCGAACAGCGTCACCCCCTGCCCCATCGTGATATCGATGTATTCATTGCCATCGATATCCCAAATTCGGCTGCCACGTGCCCGCCCAGCCACGATTAGATACAGCATCTCCTTGGTGGTGAAACGAAAACCCACCGCTGCACGACTATCGGCGAGCACTGGCCGATAACGGTCAGCATAGGCTTTCGACTTTGGGGTACGGGCGTTGTAGTCCCGAATCAACGCCTCCAGATGTTGTTGTTGCACTGGAGTCAACCCACGGGCGCGTGTTTCCAGCGCCGATAACATCTTTTGCGGCTGCAATGCTCCTTTTTTACGTGGCGACGCGGGTTCTGGCGCAGGATTGACTGTGGAAACGGGGGCAGGGGCCGTGGTTGTTTGACCTGTTACCTGTGCGACGGACGCCGTGACCTCGACCCGCGCTAAAAATTGCAACTGTCTAGCGACCAAGTCATTCATCGCTTGCGCGGTGATGCGAATCTGACTGGCGAAGATCGCCTCTAGCTCACTGGTAGCTACAGGTAGCGCCACATTCGCGGCGTTTGATGTCACTGGCGCGGCCGTACTCCCGATAATCAACGGAGTCGTAACTACGCTAACGGGTGACACAACCCCCGCTTTTTTGGTGAGCTGTTCATCAATATAACCAACCAACGCACCAATGGTTGTCAATTCTTCGAAGAACTGAGCGATAGTAATGGTAATTCCGTACTCGCTTTCGACAGTGCGCTGTACATCCATTAACATCAATGAATTAGCGCCCATTTCCAGAAATGGGACATCGAGATTCATTTCACCGGACAACGACGCTGGCATTGCTTGCGCCATTAATTCTCGCAGACGCGTCAGGATTGTTTGATATTGGGTAGTTTCTTTTTTCTGATTCATGGATTGTTCGGCGTGGAAACTCCTCGGCCTTGCCGAGTCGAATGCAGGATAACGCCGCCTCTTTAATATTTATACTTAAAGCCGTGGGTTTTCTCGCCGTTTTTGTAAATCAAGCGCTGATTTTAATCCGCGCTTAAATGCTCCCAGTATTCTTCTGGCATTTCGATGCACATTTTCAATGTACCGGCACTACCACAATATTCAGCATCCTGCACACAGGTAACATTACCACCACCATAGGCTTCAAGGCTTTTTTCAATAGCTCGATCAATTCCTTTCAGCCGTGATCCCCCACCAGCGACAATGACGTTATTGCGCAATTTTTCCTGAAAATCAGGATCGAAACTGCCAACTAATTTTTGTACGGCCTTGCTGATGGGGTCGGTCAATTTTAAGCAGGACGCCCGTAATACATCGGTGATATCATAAATTTTAGGAATGCCCTGCTCGGTAAGCATGACGAGCACGGGTTCGGATACGTCATACACAAAGCCGTGTTTTTCTTTAATGCGTTTGATGATTTGCGGGGTCAACTGCACGTTGGGAAATTTTTGTAAAATCGCTAGTGTTAATTCGTTATCAAGAAAATTGCCAGCGTAGGTTAAAGTTAGCTGGTCATTGACATCAGGCATTGATCCATGCATTCGACACAAATCCGTTGTCCCTGCTCCAATATCCACAATCAAGCATTCATCAAAACGATCAATCGAATAGGCAACCGCGAACGGTTCACTGACCACCAGAATTTTGTCCACCAGATCTTGGCTCAGGGCAACTATTGATTTTTTATTGCTAATACTCGCCTGCGCGGGTACGCCAATGGCCGCGTAAATCAAGTCGTCGTTTTTTTTCCCTGGCAACGCCTGAGAAATAATGTCTTGCAGAATCAACTTTGTCGCAGAAATGGATTGCGCATCCTCGCGCATGACCCCATCGGCTAGGGGCCAGACTAGATTCAATGACAAACGATTTTCAATCGCTTCAGCACCAAGCAAATGGTCTTTTTTCAGCCGTTTTCGCGCGATGACATCCTTTGGATAGCCAATGCAGGTAATGGTAGTCAAGCGTTGCCCAGTGGATGTGGTAATGGTGGTACGACTGGTGCCTAAATCAATGCCGACATGAAAAATAGACATATTCAGAGTTCCTCATCAAGGAAAAATAATGATGATGTGTTATCTAGCAATAGGTTACGCGCGTAGCTGGATATTTTCCTCAAGCACTTTTTCCAGCATGGCAAGTTTGCCAACAGAGGTAGTAGACTTCGATAAAAAAATTGGTGGCGTTGCTTTTATCGGGGGCACGATGGCGGGCATGGGTACAGTTGCTGCTGGATTGCTGGACAATTTTTGAAATTGTTGCTTCAATTCCGCATTGTCGGCGCTTAAATCAGCCAACTTTTCTTGCAAAGCCGCATGGTTGTCAGGGTGCAAGGTACGCCATAACAGCATTCCGCCAATAAACGAAAATAGTACGGCGGGAGCTAAAATGCTTCCCAGTTTAATTGCAACAGCTTTGTTCACAGCCGTTGTCTGCAATAAATTGGTGTGTAACATTTACGCATCCTCAATAAATAAATTTAATCGGGCTATGACAATAAATTCTGTGATTGTACTATTGAGACAAAACATGGCAAATATGGTTTAGTCGCTGTCCAAGGCCCAATCACGACAGATTAATTTGTCACCAGCGGGTCCGCAATAGGCAAGACTCCCACAATAGCCTTCCGGTACCGCAAGATCCCAAAATTGATAGCGTGTTACGTCGGCAGGACAGTATTCCGACGCTAGCAGTGCCGGGGCTGCGTCAAGTCGACACGCGACGCTAAACTGGTTCAGCGGCAGTGACAAGCCAAGCCCTTTGGCTTTGATATAGGCTTCCTTGCGGGTCCAACAGCGAAAAAAGGCTGATGAAAATGCCTGTGTATCCAATTCGTTGAGTGCTTGGTATTCATCCAGACTGAAAAAGCGCCGAGCCAGATCGAGTCGCTCCACTATCGGAGACGGTCGTAACGCTTCAATATCAACGCCAATCTCTCCCGCTGGTGCAATCGCACAAAGCGCCAAATCCTGTGTATGGCTGAGATTGAATACTGGAGACCCGGCATCAGCCAGCGCGGGCTTGCCCCAGGCATTCTGAACTAGACGCAACGTAGTGACTGGCTGCTGACAGAAATCCGCGAGCAACAACCGCACGGCACCATGTGCAATCACATGACGCCGCCGCAGGTCAACACCACGAAAACGCTCTGCCCGGGTTTTTTCACTGATATCCAACAGCGGCCAAAGTCGTATTGCCCAGGTCTCATTGTTAAGCGCAATGCGCCAGACGGTTAACGTCATCCAACAAATCTCCACCGGTAAATCGCGTCACTATAGCGGGTAATTAGCACCATTTCCGGCGAAACTATTATGAGATTATACTTTATTGAAACTTTTTTAAGCGTGTTCAACATCGGGTTTGTGGAAAATGTCTACACGCACCATGCTCGCAAGGGCTGACGGCCGGGAAAGACCAGCTTTTTATCGACGGTTATAAAACTGTCTACTTATCCTCACCGTCCTGAAGGGCGGAGTTTCCTGGAGACAATGATGAAAATTATCTTGAGCATCTTTTTTACCCTGTTTGCTTTCTTTTTTTCTTCCACTGTTTTCAGTAGTGGCGGCGGGGCGCATGGTGGTGGGGCCGGAGCCGAGGGTGGCCCCGCTGGTAATTATAAGGAAATTACACCGCCCATCGTGGTTAATCTGCCTGACCCTCGCCAGTCTCGTTTCATGCAAATTTCCATTGCAGTGTCATCACCTAAACCCGAGGTTCTTGCAGCAATGGAAGCTCATCATCCATTGATTCGTAACAATCTTATAATGTTGTTTGCCAGTCAAGAAAAAGAGGTCGTGAAGACCAGAGAGGGGCGTGAAAAACTGCGTGCGGATGCCGAGGAGGTAGTCAATAAGGCTCTCAAAGAGGTTGGATCAGAACCGATTGAAGCTCTTTATTTTACGGGCCTGGTTGTTCAGTAATAAAATTATGTTAACGATCCGTAGCAGTTGAATATATCCTACTCCAGCCATAATTCCTGCTAGGACCAGCTAGAAAAACCGTAGCGTAATGCCACGTCATTACTGCCTGTGACGAATGATACCATGGCCGGTGTTGTCATTTTATAGAGTAACGGACACGGTACCTTTACATTGGTTATCTGGCATAAAAAAGGCGCTTATACCCCATGAATGCGTTACCATGATGAACACTATTAAAGTTGATTTCTTAATATTTAAGAGTTCAGAACGATCGGGACTATGTCTGCGGATGAACATAATTTTCCCAACCAATCCTACGTCCTATCTCGGAATTCATCAAAAAATCATGAAAAGCAACGTAGGCGTATTGCATATTGTTTTTTGACTCGATTAGAATGTAAATACTGGTTACACCTTGTTACATCCAACAACCCTAACGAGGAAGCAACATCGATCAATCAACCAGCCCGAAAGGGTAAGGCTTGTGAAAACAAGTCGGAGATTGACCAGCCTAAGTCAGAAAAATCTGGTTAGATTGCAACGAAGTAATAAAGACTCACCTTGGGGTGCTGTCTCAACTCCAAGCACTCAAAACGGCAATCGCAATAGGTTACGTTGCAACATTAGCGAGGGGAGCTACACCATAAGTTGTGCGTCACTAGGCCTTTACGGGCTGACAGTCGGGAAAGACCGGCATTTTTACTGGACGGTTGCAAAACCGTCTCCTTTCCTCCCCGCCCTATTTAAGGGCGAGGTTTCTCGGAGACACTGAATGAGTATCGAGCTAAATCAGCTAACACTTGATGAATTACAAGAACTAAGTAAACGTCTGGATAAGGAACTCAAGACAAAACAAGTTTTAGAGCAAAAGGCTAGTAATCGGGAAGAACGGGAACGTCGCCGCGCGGTGATGAAACAAGTCCGTGAACTGATTAGCGCGCATAATTTGACGATGGATGAGCTATTGGCGACTAAGGTGAAGCGCGCAGCAAAAGGTGAAGGTCGTAAAAACGCAAGTAAATCTCCCCCAAAATATCGTAATCCCGATGATCATGCACAAACCTGGACAGGCAAAGGCCGTAAGCCAGGTTGGGTGTTGGCTGCTGTTCAGCGAGGTGATAATCTGGAAGAAATGCTTATTTTGGAAGGGAAAGGCGCTTAATATTTCGATGAAAAACGCCGAATATCACCTGTTCGGCGTTTTTTATATTCGCATTTTTTAATGTTTTCTTTCGAGTGAATTGCTACCGCTGATTCTGAATCTTGATCCTCATCAGGCCATTAATTATTATAAGGACATTAATAATTTTTACTTTTAATTATTTGAGTCCGAAATATACTTAGCGGGTTTAACATTCTGTAATATTGTCAATAATCTGGCGTGGTTAGTTTCAATTTTTATTATAGCGTATGTGCTTCTATCAAATAATTATCAAAAAATTATTCTAATGGAACTATTTATTAATTTTGTCATCAACCACTGGGAACTTTTTCTTGCGCTAGTGGTTATCCTAGGCATGCTTCTTGGTGAACCATTGTTGCGTGGCACACGGGGCTATCTTGGAGTAGCTCCTATGGAAGCAGTTGCCCTTATAAGCCATCAAGAGGTGATTTTATTAGATGTGCGTGAGGAAAATGAATTCAAGGATGGACATATCTTAAACGCACTGCATATTCCGGCTGGACAATTGATGGCGCGCATCAAGGAATTAGAAAAATATCGCAACCGTCCCATCATCACAGTCTGTCGCAGTGGTAACCGTTCGGGGCGGATTTCGGCATTGTTGCACAATCAGGGTTTTACGACGGTCTATAATTTGGAGGGAGGGCTTCTGGCCTGGCAAAATGCCCACCTTCCACTGGCGCGAAAACGTTGAGGATTTATCATGCCTGAAGTAATCATGTACGCTACGGCCACATGTCCCTATTGCGAACGGGCGCGTCGGTTGCTAAAACGCAAAGGCGTTGGCTATATCGAAATTCGAGTAGATCAGGATCCGTTGCGTTGGGCTGAAATGGAAGCGCGTAGTGGTCGTTCCACGGTACCGCAGATTTTCATTGGCGACCACCATGTGGGTGGCTATGATGATACTGCCGCCCTGGATGCCCAAGGCGACCTTGATCTACTGTTAGGTTTAGCCTAACAATTTGATAAATATATTGTAAATGACCAACTGCTAAAGCTACCGGTCGGTGCAAGACTGGTAATCTTTTATTTATAAAGTCAAAAATATTAGGAGGACGGTGCTTTCTCTCCATGTCTAAAGTTATGGAGGTTTCTGCGCCGAATTTGGATGAAGCTGGCCGTACATGTTGTTTGTCCTCATTGTGACAGCATTAATCGCATCCCAAGTGAACGGTTGACCGAAACCCCAATTTGTGGGCGCTGCCATAAACTTCTCTTTGTTGGTCAACCCCTATCCCTTGACGAAACTCGTTTCACATTACACGCGAGTCGTAATGAATTGCCTCTGCTGGTGGATTTTTGGGCGCCATGGTGTGGTCCATGCCGGATTATGGCACCCATCTTTGAACAAGCAGCTTATTCTCTGGAACCTCGAGCGCGCTTAGTCAAGATCAATACCGAGGAAGAACCGGAATTAGCGACTCGTCATGGCATTCGGAGCATTCCAACCCTGATTTTGTTCCGTGAGGGGCGTGAGGTGGCACGAACCTCGGGGTCCATGGATTTAGGGCGACTCCTTACTTGGACCCAGCAGTATTTGTAACCGTCAAGAACCCCACGGCTAAAGCCAGGGCTTGTGAAGTCAAATTCACAAGTTCGAACTTGACCAGCCTAAGTCACTGAGTACCGTGGCTACGTTTTTGGAGTCATGACACCTAACGGATGCGTGCCATTCCGTAGCTCTGTCGTTAACCGTTAAACATCTTTCAATGGGGTTAAGGAAGTGCTGTTAGTTGAACAGAGCTGCTGAAAATATTGGCGAGGCTAACATAACCGGCGCAAGCCGAGCCGCCTTTACAGGCTGACAGCCGGGAAAGACCGATTTTTGACTGACGGTTTTTCCCGCTAAAACCGCATGCTTTCCTCCCTGCCCGGCTAAAGCCGGGGCTTCTCGCGGGCATTTGGTGAGCGACCTCGACGATGTTAACCATAGGAGTTACGCAGTTGAATTTGTAACTCTATACAGGATTAAGTTTTTTCTGTCATTCTGCGCGGAGGTCGCGTTAGCAACCGGAGTCGCAGAATCTATGTAGATGGATTCTGCGACTCCGCTTCGCTGCGCGCAGAATGATTTCCTATTTTTCAACTGCGTAACTCCTAAACCATTGCGAAGCAGGGCGGTCGGCAGCAGATTTTGGTAGCTCCGTTTGGTGGTGTTTGCGATTCAAAGGACGTCGCGCTACCATGATTTTTGGGTTAGAGTATGCGGTTCTGCCAAGAAGACTTCGTCGGAAGATCAGCTAAAAACCCGCCAAACAGTGTCGATTACATCGCTACTGGCGATGACAGACTCAGCATTCAGGGCGGACTCCAAATCTTTATCCTTTAATTAATCCAAAGCGTATAACATGTCTAACGAGAATACCCAAGGCCCAGAGGGTCAATTTTTAATCCAAAAACTTTACGTTAAGGATCTTTCTTTTGAAACGCCTAATTCACCTATCATCTTCATGGATCCTCGTCGCCCCGAGGTAAACGTACAGCTCGATAGTTCTGCACGGCGACTTGATTCTCAATCTTTTGAAGTGGTGCTCTCAATTACCGTTACCGTGAAGATGGAAGAGCGCACCGCCTACCTGGCTGAGGTCAATCAAGCGGGAATTTTCACGCTCAGTGGGATTCCCGAACAGCACATGGATCAAATGCTGGGAGCTTTTTGTCCGACGATTCTTTTTCCTTATGCGCGTGAGGTGATTTCTGACCTCGCCATTCGTGGTGGTTTTTCACCCTTATTGCTCGCCCCGGTCAATTTCGACGCTATTTACCTCCAGCGTGTTCAGCAACAGCAAACATCTTCGACGCAGGCTTGACGCGCTTTTCGTCATAAAATGAGCAGATCTTCCAGCCCGATAGCAGTTTTGGGCGCTGGTTCCTGGGGATCAGCGCTTGCCATTTTGCTTGCGCGTAATGGACATCCGGTTTGGTTGTGGGGACGTGATCAGGCACGGATGCTCGCATTGGTCGAATTTCGATCCAACCCGCAGTATCTCCCGGGAATTTCGTTTCCAGAGGGTATCTTTCCAACTGGCGATCTAAACGTTGCCCTTGCGGCTAGCTCGGACGTATTGGTGGTGGTTCCAAGTCACGGCTTTCGCGCCACACTGGAGGCATGCGCACGATTTCGCCACGTCGGTGTGCGTCTAGCTTGGGCCACGAAGGGTTTGGAGCCGGGAACCCAGCGTCCCTTTAATGAGGTGGCCGAGGAAATCCTTGGACCGGAAACACCCACCGCCGTGGTTTCTGGCCCTACCTTCGCTAAGGAAGTGGTGGCAGGGCTGCCCACTGCGGTTACCGTGGCATCGCGTTTTCCAGATTACGCCCGGTGGTTGGCGAGTTGTCTGCGTAGTCCGAATTTTCGCCCCTACACTTCCGATGACATGGTGGGAGTACAGTTAGGTGGTGCAGTAAAAAACGTACTGGCCATCGCGGCTGGGATTGCCGATGGCTTGGGTTTTGGAGCAAATGCTCGAGCTGCACTTATTACTCGCGGTCTCGCTGAAATCATGCGCCTTGGCGAAGCCATGGGCGGACGGCGTGAAACTTTCATGGGATTAGCTGGTCTGGGAGATTTAGTGCTGACCTGCACTGACGACCTTTCGCGCAACCGTCGTTTCGGGCTGCTGATTGGCCAAGGACAAGAGATTAACGCAGCGTTGTCGGCCATCGGTCAGGTGGTAGAAGGTTTTTCCACAGTCCGAGAAGTCGTAGTACTGGCGCAACGGCTACGGGTCGATATGCCGATTACCAATCAAGTGCATGCAGTTCTCCACGCGGATCATAATCCCCACGCTGCGGTGCAAGCCCTGCTGACGCGGGCATTGCGGCCAGAGTAGCGATTCCAGTCTTAACATTTTTATCGATTATTCATCACGCCAAAATTCGCCATCAATGGTATTTGGTTCCGCGCTGCTCTTCCGTCTAGGAACTGGGGTATTGACCAATCCAAGCAATCCGCTGCGTAACATCCAATTCACCAGGCGACGACGCAGGGGAGAAATTAGGCCAACGACGGCGACTAAATCAGTAAGAAAACCAGGAGCAATGAATAAAGCTGCGGAGACCAGCAACACGACTCCTTCCAGGAGTGGAGCGGCTGGAAGTTCACCGCGCGCAACGCTTTCATGGAGGCGATTAAGGGTGGCGAGTCCCTGGCGACGCAATAACCAGCTTCCGGCGCTTGCCGCCAGCAATACAAGCGCCACCGTGGGCAAGATTCCAATCAGCCCGCCGATTTTCACCAACAAAGTGATATCGGCGATGGGAAGCAACAAAAAGAGAACGGGCAAGAGTCGTGGGAGCGACATAAATGTCTCTTAAATCTTCAATTAAAGGTAATTATTCTTAATATTCTAGTCAAGAACCCCCCGCGACCTTACGGGATCGACGGGTTTTCACACCGAGGATTTATGAATCTAAAAGTTACGCAGTTGAAAACATTAGATTTCAACATTTTTAATCCGTTGCAAAATATGAAGTTTTAATAGTTTTTTAATTGAATCAAACAATTAAAATTTAACTGTATAATTCTTAGATTCATTAAGATTTTTTCGTGAGGCTTCATGGAACAATTTCGGGGAACCACCATACTGTCAGTGCGTCGTTCCGGCAAGGTTGTTATTGGTGGCGATGGTCAGGTATCCATGGGATCCACCGTGGTCAAGACCAACGCCCGCAAGGTTCGGCGTCTGTACCATGACCGGGTTCTGGTCGGCTTTGCCGGTAGCACCGCCGATGCTCTGACTCTATTTGAGCGTTTCGAGGCCAAACTCGAAAAACATCAAGGCAATCTCACCCGTTCTGCGGTCGAACTAGCCAAAGACTGGCGTTCCGACCGTGCTCTGCGCCGCCTTGAAGCCTTAATGGTCGTGGCGGATCGCAACGCATCCTTGATGATATCCGGCACTGGTGAGCTTCTGGAACCCGAGAACGGACTTCAGGCCATTGGCTCCGGTGGAACTTACGCCTACGCCGCAGCCCGTGCTCTTCTTGAGGGAACCGAACTGGACGCTCGGTCCATCGTCGAACGGGCCTTGCATATTGCTGCCGATATTTGCGTCTATACAAATCACCATCTTATCCTGGAAGAATTATCCTGCGACTGAGCGCCATGTCCGAATTAACCCCACAACAAATTGTCGCTGAACTAGACAAGCACATTATTGGCCAGGCCGATGCTAAACGCGCTGTGGCCATTGCTCTCCGCAACCGTTGGCGTCGTTCTCAGGTCGAAGAATCACTGCGGAACGAGATTACTCCTAAAAATATTTTAATGATTGGTCCGACTGGCGTTGGCAAGACGGAAATTGCTCGACGCTTGGCGCGCCTAGCCAACGCACCTTTTCTCAAGGTTGAAGCTACCAAGTTTACTGAGGTAGGTTATGTCGGGCGGGATGTTGAGTCCATCATTCGTGATTTGGTGGATATTGCGGTCAAGATGACCCGCGAAGAGGAGACGCGCAAAGTCCGCGTCCAGGCGGAAAATGCTGCCGAGGATCGTATTTTGGATATTCTGTTGCCACAGCCGCAACGCCATGCTTCCTCTTCCACTGTTCTTGCTGCCGACGGCGAAGTAGCAGAAGAAGATTCCGCAACCCGTGCGATATTACGGCGCAAACTCCAAGCAGGCGAGCTGGATGGCCGCGAGATCGAAGTGGAAGTCGCCGCTTCGACCACTGTCGGAGTAGAGATTATGGCCCCGCCAGGCATGGAAGAATTAACCAATCAGTTGCAAACCATGTTTCAGAACATTGGCACGGGACGTACCCGCACTCGACGCCTTCCCGTGCATGTGGCCATGAAACTGCTCACCGACGAAGAAGCAGCCAAAATCGTCAATGAGGATGATATTCGGACCCAAGCATTGCGGATAGTCGAGCAAAACGGCATTGTCTTTCTGGATGAAATCGATAAAGTCACCCGTCGCGGTGAGACAGCGGGGCACGATGTCTCGCGCGAGGGCGTGCAGCGCGACTTGCTTCCTTTAGTCGAGGGCTGCGCGGTCTCGACCCGATATGGCATCGTGCGCACCGATCATGTCCTATTTATTGCTTCCGGGGCTTTTCATCTGGCCCGACCCTCAGATCTTATCCCTGAACTTCAAGGACGCCTGCCAATCCGAGTTGAATTGAACGCCCTTGGCGTTGAGGATTTTGTGCGTATCCTCACAGAGCCGGACGCTTCGCTTGCCGAGCAATACGCAGCGCTCCTCGCCACTGAGTGTGTCAGCCTATCTTTTCTTCCTGAAGCCATCCGGCGCATTGCCGAAGTCGCCTGGCAAGTCAATGAACGCACCGAGAATATCGGCGCGCGACGTTTGCATACTGTAATGGAGCGACTACTGGAAACCATATCCTTTACCGCCAGTGAACACGCCAATGAAACGATAATTATCGACGCCACTTATGTCGATGCCCAACTCAAGGATTTAGCCCAAAATGAGGATTTAAGTCGTTATATCCTTTAAATACTGGCACATTCACGAGAGCTTTATAATGTCCATTAAACCCACTGATATCCGTCTCCATCAAAAATCGCGGATTCTTGAAATTATTTTCGAAGATGGCGTTCAATTTCACCTGCCGTGTGAATATCTGCGCGTTCATTCTCCATCTGCCGAGGTTCAAGGTCATGGTCCTGGCCAGGAAGTACTACAAGTCGGCAAGGAAAATGTCAACATCAAAGACATCGAACCAGTAGGTAATTACGCTATTATTTTACATTTTGATGATGACCACAGCACAGGCATCTATTCCTGGCAATTGCTTTATTCCTTGGGGGAAAATCAAGAATCCTTATGGAAAAGTTACCTGGAACGCCTGGAAGCGGCAGGATATCAACGCAAGGCTTTTCGGGCGCAGTAATGTTGTTACTAGCAAACTTTTTGTGGTAATCGCTAAAAAATTTGAGCGACTCCGTGCGTTGCCCGTACCAATTTTTTAGAAATCGTATAGGTAGAAACTTGAATTATTTTAGTCCCAACAGAGACAATATAATTTTTCATGCTAGCCCAAAAATTTTTCTTTTTTTTGTCACTTGTTTGTGGTTTGGCTTATACCAGCTTTTAATCCCGGCTTCTGAAGCATTGGTTGCAATTTTACCCGTAGACCATGAAAGCCATTTAGGAGTGGCATTACAATTCTTTTTTTATGATGGCCCAAAGGTATTATTGTTGCTGATAGGTGTTGTTTTTTGGATGGGTATCATAAATTCTTATTTTTCTCCAGAATATACCCGCTCGCTATTGGCAGGACGCTTGAACGGCATGGCTAATATTCTGGCCGCTGGCTTGGGGGTATTAACACCATTTTGTTCTTGTTCTGCAGTACCGTTATTTATTGGTTTTATACAGGCAGGAATACCGCTAGGTGTTACGTTTTCTTTTCTAATCGCCGCGCCCATGGTGAATGAAGTGGCACTGGCGCTTCTTTTTGGCTTGTTTGGCTGGAAAGTAGCATTACTTTATATGAGTTTGGGCTTGACCATTGCGATTATTGCCGGCTGGATTATGGGTGGCCTGAAAATGGAAAATTATCTGGAAGACTGGGTGCGTAACATTCCACATATTCACGCAATGACGGATTCCAGCATAATGACTGTGGCGGAAAGAGTTCAGTGTGGATTTACCGCGCTACATGAAATAGTTGCCAAGGTGTGGCGTTATATTTTAGCGGGTATAACGGTTGGCGCGGCAATACATGGCTACGTGCCACAAGATTACATGGCTTCAATCATGGGCGCGAAAGCCTGGTGGTCAGTGCCACTGGCGGTATTAATGGGAATTCCCATGTATAGCAATGCCGCTGGCGTAATTCCAATTGTTCAGGCACTGCTGGCCAAAGGTGCAGCGCTTGGGACTGTCTTAGCTTTCATGATGAGTGTAATTGGTCTTTCATTACCAGAGATGATTATTCTACGCAAAGTGTTAAAATTGCGACTCATCTTCGTTTTTGTTTTGGTGGTAGCAACGGGAATTTTAATCGTTGGCTATGTATTTAATGCCATATTATAAATCATCATCCATGAGCCAGAAATTTTTATGAAAGATATTAAAGTATTGGGATCCGGTTGCGCTAAATGTAAAAATACATTTAATCTTATTGAAGAAGTCGCACGCGCGAAAAATCAGGAAATCGTTCTGGAAAAAATTGAGGATATTCAAAAAATCATAACTTATAATGTCATGATGACACCCGGTGTCGTCATTGATGGTCAAGTTGTGCATTCCGGTGGCGTTCCTGCACGTAACAAGGTTGAATCCTGGTTTTCTCCCGTTGAATAACACGGTCAAAATTTAATTTTTTTTCTTAGGCAAATTTTGTCAATTACCCCGCCTTTAAGGGCGAAGTTTCTCGGAGACGCTGATGAAAGAAATCATCATCGGTATTGATTTAGGTACCACCAACTCGGAAGTGGCCATCGTGGAGAATGGCCGCGTGCGCGTTATTAGTGACGAAACCAAGCGGCGCATTCTCCCTTCGGTAGTGGGCATCACCGAGGATGGAACCTTGCTGGTGGGCGAACCCGCCCGCAACCAGTACATCCTCTATCCCGAGCGCACGGTACGATCCATCAAGCGCAAGATGGGTAGTGACGAGCCTGTGGATCTCGCGGGACAAAAATATACCCCGCAAGAAATTTCCGCCATCATTCTCAAACGTCTCAAAACCATCGCTGAGGCAGATCTGGGGCAACCGATCAAAAAGGCGGTGATTACGGTTCCGGCGTATTTTTCTGACGCCCAGCGCCAGGCCACCCGCGAAGCGGGAGAAATTGCGGGCCTTGAAGTCGTGCGTATGATTAATGAGCCGACCGCAGCCGCGCTTGCCTATGAAGCGGGTCATCAAGGTCAACGCAGAATCTTGGTTTATGACTTGGGTGGTGGCACCTTCGATGTCTCAGTGGTCAGCATGGAAGATGGCGTGGTCGAAGTTCTGGCCAGTCACGGCAACAATTTCCTTGGCGGAGATGATTTCGACGATAAAGTGGTGAGTTTCATCACCGACCATTTGAAGGCCCACCACGGGGTGGATGTGCGGGAATCGCGGCGCGTCATGGCGCGGATTCGTCGAATCGCCGAGAGTTCCAAGATAGCCCTTTCCGATTCTCCTTTCATTCGTATTGAGGAAGAATACCTGACGGAAAAAGACGGAACGCCAGTACATCTCTCAGTGGAATTGTCCCGCGATGAATACGAAACACTCATCACTCCCTTTATCGACGAGACCTTAAACGCGGTTCATACCGCCCTCAAGGGTGCGGGACTGACCGCTTCGGCAATTGACGAGGTATTGCTCGTTGGCGGTGCTACCCGCACTCCATTAATTTATCGTCGATTAAAGGATATTCTCGGCAAAGACCCACGGGGCGAGGTCGATCCTGATCTGTGCGTAGCGATGGGTGCCTCGATTCAGGGCGGCATGATCGCCGGTGAAAATGTAAACGCGGTCCTAGTGGATGTTACTCCCTACACCTTCGGTACCAGCGCGGTGGGCATGTTGCACGGCGTATTCAGTCCCAACTGCTTCGTGCCGATTATTCACAAGAACAGCACGATTCCGGTTACCAAAACCGAATCTTTCGCCACACTTCACGATGAACAAGAAAAAGTCGATGTTCAGGTTTATCAAGGAGAAAATCCTGACGCTACGCGCAATACCCTGATCGGTGAATTCACCATCGTAGGACTGAGCCGGGTGCCAGCGGGAAACATCGTATTGGTGCGCCTTTCCCTGGATTCGGACGGCATTCTTCATGTTACCGCCGTGGAGAAAGCGACAGGCCTAGAAAAATCGATTACCATTCATGGCGCGGTGTCACGCCTGGAAGGGGCAAAACTCGCAACGGCCCGCGACCGGATTCATTCTCTATTCGGCGAACAAGATGACGTAATTAACCAAGTAACGCCAACAGATGCGAGCAGCACTACGGAAATCAACTCCCACCAGGTGGTGATTCAAGCCCGTGCCCTAGTGGAAAAGGCTGAACGTTCTATCGAAGGTGCCTCCGACGAGGATCGCGACGAAATCGTCAACCTTATCGAAACGATTCGTGATGCCCTCGCTGCCGACCGCCTTGATGATCTAAAGGATCCGGTCGAGGAACTCTCCGACATCCTTTATTACCTTGAGAATTGAATTAATGGAACGCTGTCCTGCTTGCCGCGCTACCCTTACTAATGGCAGCACCACCTGCCGACGTTGTGGATGCGAACTTGCCAGCGTCATGGCTACCAACGGCAAAGCCGAGGAATTGCTGCGAACGACGATGGCCGCTCTTGCCGAGGGAGAAAACGAACGTGCTGCCAATCTCGCAGCAGCAGCGGCAAACTTGCGACGTACTCCCCTGGCCATCGCGCTCGTCGGCTTCGCGGAATGGAGCATTGCTGCGGATGGCCGGAATAAAAACTCACCACCCATAGCGGTGGCAGAAAAAAATCCAGCATTATCGTCAATCAGCTAGGGTAATGGATTACCAGGACACCATCGTTGCCATCGCCACCGCGCCTGGTCGAGGCGCGGTGGGAATTGTCCGTGTTTCTGGACCGCAAACGAACGTCATTGCTCATGCAATTCTTGGCCGGTTGCCTCCACCGCGCCGTGCGGTTTTCCTGCCTTTCCGTGCGACGAATGGAGTTACTCTCGACGAAGGATTGGCATTATGGTTTCCCGCTCCCCAGTCCTATACCGGCGAGGATGTTCTGGAACTGCAAGGCCACGGTGGGCCGGTCGTGCTCGATCAAGTACTCGAACGCGCCCTCGGGCTGGGCGCGCGTCTCGCGCGACCTGGTGAATTCAGCGAACGAGCTTTCCTCAACGGTCGATTGGATCTCGCTCAGGCCGAGGCCGTTGCCGACCTCATCGACGCCGCATCGACGCAAGCAGCGCGTGCCGCTCTCCGTTCTCTTCAGGGCGAATTTTCCAAGCGCATTAATGAGCTTGTTACCACGCTCACTGCGTTGCGTGTATACATCGAAGCTGCCATTGATTTTCCTGACGAGGAGCTTGATTTACTAGCGGATGGCGAAGTCGCGGAGCGGCTTGCTGATCTCCAAGCGCAACTCGCCACTCTGCTCGTCGAAGCCCGCCAGGGCGCTTTGCTCCGTGATGGCATGACCGTCGTGATCGCAGGTCGGCCCAACGTAGGAAAATCAAGTCTATTGAACCGCCTTGCTCGACGTGACGTGGCCATCGTCACCGAAATTCCCGGGACTACGCGCGATGTACTCCGTGAGACTATCCATCTGGATGGAATGCCGTTGCATATTGTTGATACAGCGGGCTTGCGCGCTACCAACGACCCCCTGGAAAGGGAAGGGATACGTCGTGCCCATGTCGCAATCGAACACGCCGACCGGATTTTGCTGGTCGTGGACGATACGACAGGATTCGGTCCCGAGGAGCAGGCCATCCTCACCCAACTTCCGGGTTTAACGCTAACCGTGGCACGCAACAAAGCGGATTTGAGTGGGCGATTACCGGGCCTCGCCGATGGCCCTTTTGGACCGGAAGTCACACTATCGGCCATCACCGGTGCCGGTTTGCCCACGCTTATCAACCACCTCAAGACTACCGTGGGCTATTCCACCACCGAGACCGGCAACTTCAGCGCCCGTCGCCGCCACCTCGATGCCTTATATCAAACCCAAGCTCACCTCGACACCGCTGCACTCACCTTGGCGACACGCGCCCCCGAATTGCTCGCCGAGGAATTACGCTTCGCTCAAGATACTCTCGGAGAAATCACCGGCGCGGTAACCGCCGATGATTTGCTGGGAAAGATATTTGGAAGTTTTTGCATTGGAAAGTGAACAGACCACCGCCTAGAAGGCGGTGGCTTCATTATTCCGACTGAAAGTCG
>CAUYTW010000245.1 GCA_963575715.1 Gammaproteobacteria bacterium
GCGGTTAGAAAGACCAGAGGGATCCCCGCAGCGTCGATAAAGGATAATCCATCCGGGATGGGAATGACCTGGTGGGCCTCGGCAATGGCCTGCGTGGCGAAAGTCGCCCGACCAAGGCCCATGACCCGTTCGCCAACGACCAGTGAGGTGACACCCTTACCCACCTCGGTGACCACCCCCGCGACCTCAAGGCCTAGCCAAGGTGCTGGCACCATACCCATCGCATTGAGTACATCCCGGAAATTTAGAGCTGCCGCCTGCACCGCGATCCATATCTCATGAGCGGCCAAGGCTGGGGATGGCGTTGCGATGACGTGAATGTGATCCAGTCCACCGCCATCGGTGCATGCGAGGCCCCAGTCGAGCCCCCCGGCAGGAGGCGTGAACAGTGTGACATCTGGCTGGATAACCAGGCGCGGCGCATAGGCCAGCCCAAAGCGCCAGGCCAATTCTGGCTCTGTGTCGTGGGCGAGGGCGCTCGAACACTCGTTTACTGTGCCTCCAGGGGCGAGATCCAGGATACGCAAGATTTGCCCGGGATATTCGGCGCGAGCGCTACGTAACAGGCCCCACAGCGGGGCGTGGCCAAGGTCCGGGATGCCTTCCCCGGGCACAGTAGCAACAGCTCCACGGGTCAGCCAAATCATGGGCGTGCTGGCTAGGGCCGGCTCGGCGAGCAGGATCTGTAGGGCGTCGAGGGACTCGGTGGTCGCCTGGTGGGCTGCCGTGATGGGATCGACACCCGCCACTGCGGTGACGTCAAGCAGCAGGCGGGTCGGTGCCGGCTGACCGCTTTTGAGGGCGACACGGAGTGCATCTAGGGAAGCAAATGATTGTATTTCAAGAATTTGCGCTAAAGTAACATTTCCCACCAGGCACCAGCCGATCTTGCTCGGTGCTTCAACAGGTAAGGCCACCGGTTGCCAGTCTAGCCGATAGAGATCACGGTTCTGTGGTGTGGTCTGAACTTGGGCGGCGCTTGCTTGGCGTAGCGCTAACGTCTCGACCCGCAAGATCGGTTGACCCTGGGTGTCCCAAGCCAAAAATTTTAGGTGGGTGCCGTCACCGTGCTTGACGCTATCGCAATGTACCCGGATCTCGGTCGCGCCGGTGGCGTATAGGCTGGCCCCAGACCAGGAAAAGGGCAGCAGGGCAGGTCCACTGGCAGTGTCGGTGGCCAATAGGCCATGCAGGGCGGCGTCGAGTAGCGCTGGATGCAGCCCATAGGTACCCACCGTGTCGGTCATGGCGTCGGGCAGGCGTGCCTGGACGAAGCGCTGGTTGCCGATGCGCCAAGCCGCCACGAGCCCACGGAAGGCTGGTCCATAGTCGCACCCGTCTGCCGTGAGGCGAGAATACAGCTCGGTTAGGTCAAGCGCCTCGGCGTCAACC
>CAUYTW010000246.1 GCA_963575715.1 Gammaproteobacteria bacterium
CAAAATCGGTAATTAATTATTCTCATTCAATCCTATTGATTGGAGCACTACCAATAATTTTATGAGCGACAACTGGCAATAATCCCAGTAATTCAGCAGCAGATGTCGAGCGGACGGTAGAGCCTATCTCAAAAAAGCTGTCGACCTGTTCATCCGAAAGTAATAAATTATCGACATCAATCCGCACACGAAGTAGTTTTTCTTCGTCCACCAGAGTAATGGATGCAGCATGTTTTTTACAAGAAAAACAATTTGCAATCAATATCATAATTTCTAATGATTTTTTTAAAAGTTCTTGATTACCGTGAAGCCAAATTATTTTTGAAACGATTGGCTGCTCAATGGTGATTAGTATTTTTGGGAGAGATGATATCACGCTGTTGAAAACCGAGAAAAAGGATACGATCGCATCCTTTTTTATGGGAATTTGGTCTAGGTTGATAATTATGGTCGCGTTTTCTATAAGATCGAGCAAACGATCACCTGATTTTTGGAACAAATCACGGTATAGTCTAATATCCTCTGAATCTGCGCACTGATTAATAATGAGTTCACCGATGCCCAGCACGCCATTAATGGGAGTGCGTATTTCGTGCGAAATCATTTTAAGAAAGCCGCTTTTTATTTGATCTAATTCTTTTAATCGTTTATAAGCATTTATCAGCTGCGCGGTTCTTTTTTCTACCAGACGTTCCAAATTTTCATTTTGGACGCTAAGTTCTTTTTGCAGGAAACGAATCTTTAATTGGTTTTCAACCCGCGATTGAACTTCTTCAGATTGAAAAGGCTTAGTGATATAATCCATGCCGCCGATCGCAAAGGCCTTGACCTTGTCAGCGATATCATTGAGCGCGCTAATAAAGATTACTGGAATATCCTTGAGTATCGGGTCTGCCTTCAAATGTTCACAAACCTCAAAACCATCCATTTCTGGCATTTTAATGTCGAGTAATATCAAATCTGGAGGATTATTACGTGCCGCGTTTAATGCCATCATGCCACGGGTAAATGCTAGTATTCGATAACCCTTGATGTATAATATTTCTTGCAATATCGATAAATTATCCGGAATATCATCAACTATCATAATATTAACTTTTTTTAATTTTTCTTCTTTACTCATCAGTGTCTCCGAGAAACCTCGCCGGCAGTGTCCTAATTTATAGGATTCGATGATTATTATCTGTTTTTGTTAATTGGAAGCGAGGCATTATAGTGATGGATAAAATACCAAATTGCTTTAATATGATTGGCAAGTTTTTTAGAAAATGATAAAGATTTTCTTACCAATCTTGAGGTACATTTGTTTACCGGTCGAATTAAAACTATTTGGTAGTGCCCTAATTTATAGGATTCGATTATTATCCGTTTTGGTTAATCGGAAGC
>CAUYTW010000247.1 GCA_963575715.1 Gammaproteobacteria bacterium
GCGGAATGGGGTATAGTCTGCCAAAATAAAAAATAGGAATATGGAAAAGGATAGAGTAAGTGAGAATATTAAGGTGTTTGGATGTTTGTTAGTGATAGTTGGTGTGCTTGTAGTGGGTATAGGAATAGTGTTGTATAATGTAATATGTAAGTGATGGCTAGTTCGGACGAATATCAGCAGAGAAGATTTAATGACGAGTTTTGGGTTAAGGTATTTCCAGCACCTTCAGCAAAAACATTTACGCTAACTGGGCAAATTGGTGGTTATTTCGAGTTTGATTGTTTAGATTCAAAAGGAAATAAAATGTATAAATATAAAACAGGAGAAATTAAAAACAAATAATATATGAACATAAAGAAAATCGCACTAGGAGACGGTAATGGTAATCAAGTGAGAGTGCTTTTGTTATGGTACCGGTGGTAATATGGACAAAGGGGGAGTAAGGATTTTAAGAAGGCTCGGTTAAAGAATGAGAAGGAAAATTTCTGCAGGAGGCAAATGAATTTTATCAGATTCCTTATTCCTGCACAGATTTATATGTATGGTGGCGCAACAGGAATGAAAAAGACTTTGCCTGCTGATTCTGTATTATACAAAACTCATAAACCGTATCAATTGGTTGGCGTTGAAGATGTAGAAGCTTCTTTAAAAGATATTTTAAAAAACAGAGAATTAATTAAGAACGCGAATAAAAAAGATTATTATGAGTATTTACAGAATAATCCTATTAATGAGCAGGAGATTTTTGCTAAAACGGTTGTAAATAATTTTGATTCATAGTAAGAGACCAAAATGAAAAAATAATGATGCAAACTCATCTAAGTACACTAAGTACAGATTAGAATGGGTAAAAGACGATAAAGGAATGATTAAAATGCCTTTATCAGTGAATGATGCATTAAAACCAACGGACGATCAAAATGTATGCGTTTGGATGTTAGATGGTGTGAACCAAAGCCAAATTTCACTAATAGATTTTGTGCGGGTATAGATAGTTACAATATTGATGAGAGTAAAACATCTAAATCGCTGGGAGGTATGTTAGTATTGGACAGACAGACTAAAATACCGGTGGCGGCAATCTGTTGCAGACCTAAACGTAAAGAAATATTCTATGAGATGTGTATTATGCTTTCAGTTCACTATGGTATGTTAGGTAATGTATTAGGTGACGTTGCTTCTGATACAATTATGAAGCATTTTGAGCAGCATGGATGTTATAATTATTTAGCAGACAGACCTAAGAAGTTTGAGAGCGAAGCAAGTGAGCAATCGCATGAGAAGTGGGTAAGATTAACGGATTATAGCAGACCTAGAATGGTTGGCGTAATGCAAGCTCACGTATTAGACCACTGTGAAGATATTTGGTTTCCTGAGTTATTAG
>CAUYTW010000248.1 GCA_963575715.1 Gammaproteobacteria bacterium
TTATCTCGCGAACCCTCTTTACGTATTACCAGCTCTTCCAACTGCGTAACTCCTAATTATGTGCACTTTTTAGGAAGCAGTAGTAACCCAGCTCTGCACGATTTCCGGATCGAGTGCGACGCTAACCGTCTGCTGGCCGTTCGGGGTAAGGTTTAGCTTGAAGCTTTTGTCCGCACGGACATCAACGCCAGCGCCTACGCCACCTGGCGATGCCCAGGTTTCAGTGTCCGAGCGGCGCAGCCAGCCGAGGTTCGCCGCGCGAGGATTCCAACGCGCCTTGAGATAATAGCCATCGATCACTGCGTTACCCGACCAGTTGGTTGCGGTGAGTACTAGATCAGCCTTAGTAATGCTCGCGCCAGAAGGCAACACAGTGGAAAGGCCGTCAAAACGAATCAATGGGTTCCAGGAGGCACCAGCCCCAGTACCTACCGTCATGCTCTCGGTCTTCTCTGCCCGACCATTGTAGTTATTCCAGGCAGCGGCGTATTGATTGGTGATGCTGGCATCCTGTGTACCGATATACCCATTAACCCCACCTACGAATGTGGCAAGTCCGCCGTTACCTGCGCTTGTAGCGCCAGCATAAGAACCAGTCTGCGTGAATGGTGCATTGCACTGCAAGGTCGTGGACTCAACTTCGGTATCGGCAAGAACGCCGTCGCTGTTGGAATCATGACCGGTGCGAATCGTAGTGCCTCCATAGAGGCAGTTGGCACCGGCTGGTTCAGGTTCTTGGCGGGTGAGAACGACTAAACTCTGCCCGGAAAGTAGATAGGTCAAGGTTAGCATCGGGCGATTGGCAACCACAGAATCTTCAGCACTCAGGATAGTGGCAGATTTATTCGAGCTGTCGTTCACGAACACGATGCCCTGGTTGGAGGCGGGATTTGTGAGCCAACTTTGAACGACGGACAAATCGAGATCCACTGTCCTCAGCTCGTTGCCAGACCCTTTGAAGTTAGTGAGGGCAAAGGGTGGGTTGGGCCTGACATTCTTGGTGCCCGCGCCGTCCCCAATCCACGTCAAAGAAGTCATGCGGTTATGCCAGCCCAGCTTGGACGATGTTGGATCCCATGTGCTTTTTAGATAATAACCCAGGATCTTAAAACCCGTCGTCCAGGTACCGACCGTGAGAGTCAAGGTGGCACGGGTCAGAGTCGCGCCCGTAGGCAGGCTGAGATTGTCGAAGCGCAGGAGTCCGCGAGCTTGGTAGCTGCCATTGGCAACCCTGTAACCACCTCTCTTGTAGGTAGTGCCATTGAAGCTATTCCAGGATGCAGCATTTTGCGTGGTGATGCCCACGTCTTGAGTGCCTGCGTAGTTATTGATATAGCTGTTCCGTTATAAAACGGTTAAAAATAATTAGCAAAAAGGTCATTA
>CAUYTW010000249.1 GCA_963575715.1 Gammaproteobacteria bacterium
ATTATGTAATTGTCATTGGTTACAACTGTCCCCTAACCAACGCGCAGGTTAGTAGATGGAGTCAATTTTGAAGCAGCCACAATGAATTTTGTCCGAATGGAATGGACATCCCTGGAGGGAGCCAATCTCAGAAATGTTTATCTCGAAGATGCTAGTCTATTTCGGTCTATTTTTCGCAATGCCAATATGATGATGGCTAACTTATCTCGTGCCAATCTGGCCAACAGTGATCTACGCAGTACCGATTTATTGACTGCTATACTGGAAAGTGCAAATCTTTCTTCGTCTGATTTAAATAATGCAAATCTGCGTAATGCGAATCTGCGTAATGCTACACTGGCTGAGGCGCATCTGGACAATGTCGATTTTCAAGGGGCTGTGATGTTCAAAGTTAATTTACAAGATGCTAACCTTGATGGTTCCAATTTTGGTGGAAGTATGCTGAAAGAGGCATCATTCACTGCCGCTGTGATCAGACACGCTAATTTTCGTAACGCTGATTTGCGTATGGCTGATTTTCGAGGCGCTATTCTTGACGTCGTTAATTTTCAGGCTGCAGATCTACGTCGAGCCAATTTTACCGGTGCACAAATGCAGAATGTAATCCTGCGTAGTGCTAATTTATGTGGCACAATCATGCCAGACGGCAATATAAGAATTTGCGCCAGGCCTGAGGATGAATGGAATGAACCAATACCCTTGGCGAATACTCCGCCATTGAATTCCCTGCCCATTCCTGTTCGTCCTAGCCTTTATTTTGACGTACCTGATGCTACCACCACTCCTGCTAATTTGAGGAAAACTCTACTATGACCCTGTTTGTTCGTTTGAAAACGGTTCTACTACTATTATTGGTATCGTTTTCCGCATTTACCCAGGAGAGTAGACTGGTGGCAACTTCATCAACGACACACAAGAGATTGGTCACGCTTCCCAGCAATCTTTACGGTCGAACTGAAGTTGGAATTCCGGTGGGTATCGTTGCTGAGACGGTAGACACGGTATTACGCAGGATGGGCTACGATAATCATAAATTTATCAATATGCGTACCGATGAGGCGGTCAAAGCATTACAGGAAAATAAAGTAGACATGATCGCTGTGCTGTACAAAACACAAAAAACACAGAGTATTGGAATGTTTACTGCCCCGATTATTATCGAATATAACGTTATCGCAGTACGCAAGGGAGATAAATTTCAATTGTTGAAACTTTCTGATTTATATAAAAAAACATTGGGCATTCGTACTACTCATCCCTATAAACCTTCAACTCAAGTTGCTACCTATGGTAGGATATAAGATTTTGCAAATAATTTATAAGAG
>CAUYTW010000250.1 GCA_963575715.1 Gammaproteobacteria bacterium
TCTCTATAAGTATAGATGGATTCTGCGACTCCGCTTCGCTGCGCGCAGAATGACTTGCTATTTTTCAACTGCATAACTCCTAATTATATGAATTTGTTTGTTTTTGCACCCAGACGACAACGTTTATTTACGGATTATCACAATTCCAGGCAAGCACGGTAATAGTGATCGGCAATAGTTGACCAGGAATATTCGGATTTCATCAGCGCCTTCGCGGACTCTCCCATTCTTCGACGGGCTAGCTCGTCCTCCAGCAGATCCTGAATAACGGTGAGAAACTCTTCTACAGAACCAGGAGTTACCAGGACACCATTTTTTCCTTCGGTGATCGCATCCATCAGCCCTTCCAGGCGCGAGGCGATTACCGGCGTGCCGCTGGCAGATGCCTCCAGCACCACCAGCCCAAATCCCTCCATGTCTCCTTCCACTAGGATGTTGGGCTGAATGAAAAGATCGACTCCGCCCAGCAGTTTGCGCACCACATTTTCTTCGACACGTCCTAGTAGCAACGCCTGTTCCCGAAGTTCATGATGGTCAATGATCGCAGCAATCGTATTCCGCTCCGGCCCGTCGCCCACAATTAGATAAAGCACCTCCCGACCCAGCCGTGGTAGTACCTGATCCACGAACCAGGCTACTCCTTTACGGCGGATCAAACGCCCTACCGTAAGAAGCAGACGACGACCCGCCAGAGGACGATTTAGCAACCTTTCTAGCTCTCTTCGTTGCACATCGCTTTCAAAGGAATTTGGATCGACCCCGTTTGGGATGGACAGACAACGATCCGCAGAGATTCCTTTTTTGATTGCTTGTCGTCGTGTCTCCCGGCTCACCGGAAAAAATCGATCTGCGCTTGGTATCCAGTGCCTAACCCAAAGATATTGATAAATTGGAGCAGGGTAGGTGATATCTAGCCCGTGGAGAATGCAGGCTACGGGCGTATTAGTAAACTTTTTCAATATCCAGGCTACCAGTCCTAATACACCGTCTCCAAGAAGAACGACATCGTGGGCGCGGGAGAGCCATAGCGACCTAAAGATTGCCCAAGGGAGAAAAAGGGGAAGAAATCGTTTGCCATGCCGATTGACAATCAGCGTCACGTCGGCGAGATTGGCAAGATGGGTTGCAAGCTCGTAGTTTTGCCGTTCAATTCCGCCTACTACTGGTGGATAGGCGCGTGAAATAAAGAGAAGTTTCGTCCGTAGCATCATTATTCTCATAGGAGTTACGCAGTTGACAAACAATTGCGTTAAAATACAACTAGGAGTTACGCAGTTGAACTTTAACCGTTTGATTCCGCTAGAAAGTCACTAAAG
>CAUYTW010000251.1 GCA_963575715.1 Gammaproteobacteria bacterium
ATTTATCGCGCTTGTAGGCTTCAACGACCTTGGCAATCGCTCGAATAGTCAATTGTGCCGACAAACCAAACTGTTGCCGTACATCATCATAAACCAGTTTCTGCAAGACAAACTTGGACGCGCATTGCTCCCGAAACGCCACTTCGGCAATGTAGTTACACGCCTCGTTAAAGACGCGCATCGTTTCCAGCAAGGTCGCGTGTTGGGTGGAATCGGGGAGCAGTTTGATTTGAAGCACGGTCTTCATATTGAAGATTATATTCACAAAGGAATCTTAATGTCAACTCAACCGGCGTCTGACCACGCTTTGCGCGATGCATTATCCCTCTCCGACATAAATGCCCGGGCTTCTCGCGCAATTCGGGTGAATTTGACTTCATTGATGGTATATATAATATCTACCTCGCCATCATCCATGATTCGTACCCGAATAGCGCCGGTAATCGGATGATTAAATTTACCCAGGTGAATTACAATACGTTGATAAATCTTGTACAATTTTTTGTTCAGGAGAACAGTGATTGATTATTTAATACTAATAACTCACAATCTTTCCTTTTACATAATGCGTATTTGTACATACTTGCAATAGCCCTAGAGGCTATCTCCCGGCTTTAGCCGTGGGGTTCTTGATTGGCTGCTTCCTTAATGATTTTTTTGTATCGACCTAACCCATACAAACGATAAGAAAAACAGTGAATAATCGCCATTAAATCCTGCACCATTTCCGATTTCGGGGATAATGTCTCATTGTTGATAATTATCAATTTGCAACCATGTTGTTCAAGATAATATTCAAACCAGTCCATACCAAAACGTGCCAGCCGATCTTTATGGGCAATCACCAGGGTATGAATTGCCCTAGCCTCAATTAATGACATAATCCTGACAAACTGTTTACGCTTCAAATTTAACCCACCGCCGATTTCTACAATTGCTTCATCAATGGTAATTCCAGCGCCAACACAAAAATCGGCAACCGCTTTTTGTTGCGTCAATAAATCATCTTTTTGCCTCTGGCTCGATACTCGACAATAGCTGATGGCAATACGCCTATTTTCCTTGACACCAAGAATTTCTGAAAGCTGATCCTGTGTATAAAACCGCCTGTTGGTGGGGGAGCGATGTGCTTTTAAGATCCCCTCCCTGTCCCAACGCTGAAGGGTATTGGTGGATTTGGCGATTAACTTTGCAAATTCATGTGGTCTATACGTATTCATAATATATATGATTACATATATTTAAGTACATTACAAGTTATTTAATCTCTTAGAGGGTTATATTCCCCGCCGCTTGCGGCGTACGAAAATACAGT
>CAUYTW010000252.1 GCA_963575715.1 Gammaproteobacteria bacterium
CCAATCAATTAAAACATATTATTTCCCTTTAATCCTATTGATCAGGGCACTACCAACGATGGGGTGTTTCATTTTATCGAGCGGAGAACGCACCATCGCCACGCATATGAGCGAGGCGGGTCATCGAATCAAGGCGGGGCAATCCATTCGTCTGTTAGACATCCCCGTTAAACAAACTCATGGGGCATGGGACGATTTGCACGGTTTTCCCAGCGGCGCGGCATTTTCGAACACGGTCAAGCGTGCGGCGGCGCAACACTACGGCCATGCGGGACGTGCTTTCCTCGAAAAGCTGACTCGTGATAACCGCGATTTTTGCACCCTATTAGAACAGTTCAAGGTGTTGCCGGACTTTTCTACGGGTGTAACGGAGGGGCAAGATAAACGTGCGGCGGCACGGTTCGCTCTCGTTGGCATGGTGGGGGAACTGGCCACTGAGTACGGGATTACTGGGTGGTCGGAGGGAGATGCGATCAAAGCGGCGGCGGCGTGCTTTCAGTCGTGGCGGAGCCTGCGCGGGAAAGGAAACGATGAGCGGCGCAAGATATTGGAGCAAGTGACCGGGTTTATCGAACGTCACGGGGATGGGCGATTTTCGTGCGTGACCAACGACGCTCCTCTCCGCGACCGTGCGGGCTGGTGGCGCGATACGAACGGGAGCAGGGAATATTTGTTTACTTCCGAAGGGATGCGCGAGGCGTTGAAAGGCTTTGACTTCAATCGAGCAATGGTGGTTCTGCAAGAATTGGGAATGCTGCCCGCATCGGGAAGTGATGGAAAAATTCTAAAATCATCAAGATAGGTAATCGTTCGATAAGACTGTATCCCATTGTGATCGAAGGAGTCGATCATGGGAATTGAATCGGTACTGAGCAAACTTTCCGCACCACACCCATCGGTTACACCTCTTCCCACGTCCGGTGTAACCGCGAAACCCGCGCCACATAAGGCTGGCACACCGGTTACACCGCAAAACGGTAATGTCCAGGGACGGTGGGAAGACGAACCACCCGCCGACCGTGGCCGCCGTCGTCTAAGCATTCTCGCCAAGGAATCCGGCCATCCCATTGCCGATTTGTTGGATTGGTACCAGCACGACCTCGACGACTTGGGCAGCGATACCGAAGTGAATGTCCGTGCCATCGTTGGGGATTACGTAACGCGCCACCAGGAGTACCGACGATCCATCAAGGGTGGTGGTTACTTACCGGTAACCATTGGATAATGTGTAGACGCTTTGTGAAAACCGATATCCATTAGGAGTTACGCAGTTGGAAGAGCTGGTAATACGTAAAGAGGGTTCGCCAAAT
>CAUYTW010000253.1 GCA_963575715.1 Gammaproteobacteria bacterium
GCTTACAAGAATATGTTAAATATCAACAAGAAGATTATGAAACAGATATTCTTGAAAAAAGAGAAGTTAGAAGAAATAAAGAAAAAGAAGAATAGTGTGTAATTGCTTTATTAACCTGAGACAAACAAAATTGTCTCAGGTTTTTTTAATAAAAATCATTAATGGAAAAATGTAGATCTTAAAGACTCAGTGTAGGCCTTTGTCGTTTCAGGATCAGCTGTTGGTGGAGCAGCAAAATGTGCCATAGGTTCAGCTGCACCATAGAATACTAAACCAATACCCATACCAGCACTGAATAGCATTGCGAACCAAGAAATTGTATTAAATTCTGGTTTGTCATTAGGTTTACCTAATTTAAGTTTCCCAATTGGACTGAAAATCAAGAAAACACAGAAGAATACAATTACTGTTGTTAAAATAAGGTAATACCAACCCAAATTATCAGTAATCCACATCTTAGCCGTATTAGTAACGCTATCGAATTTCTCAGGCCAAACAGCACCGATAATCACTACTATAGCTGCAATAATTGAACTATAGATGAAAACCGAAGAAAACTTTTTATTTTTCTTCTCTTGTGAAGAAGAATTCATAATTAATTACTCCCTTCATTCGAATATTTAATTTTTCAAGGCAGTAAAATCAAAAAATTAAATTTTATTTTAAAATTTTTAACTTTACCAATACACTTTAATAGATTAACAAAGGTCTTCAACATTATCAAATTTACATAATTATAGTATTTGCTAAAATATTTATATGTTGTATAATCAGAAATATATTTTAAAAGAAGGGTTATGCTTTATGTTAAAAGAATTTAAAGAGTTTGCACTCAAAGGCAATGTTTTAGACTTAGCTATTGCTGTAGTTATGGGAGCAGCGTTTAATAAAATAGTTACATCCCTAGTCCAATACATCATCATGCCATTAATTGGTAAATTATTTGGTTCAGTTGATTTTGCTGAAGATTGGTCTTTTTGGGGGATTAAGTATGGACTTTTCATACAATCAATAATTGACTTCATCATAATTGCTTTTGCTTTATTTATCTTTGTTAAGATAGCTAATACAGTTATGAAAAAAGAAGAGAAAGAAGAAGAAGTAGAAGAAAATACTGTTTTATTAACAGAAATTAGAGACTTGCTTAAAAAATAATCAAATCACTATATCTAATTATAGAGACTTAAAGAAATTATACGTGTTCTTATTAAAGTATTGAAAAATCAATAGCTTTAAATTAGAGCATGTCACAAAATCTTAAGTCTCTATTTTTTTAATTTTTTCTAAATTGTG
>CAUYTW010000254.1 GCA_963575715.1 Gammaproteobacteria bacterium
AATTATCGCGGTTAATATCATGTTTTTATTCCTATTTTAGTGTTAACAGGCCCTACTTTTCCATTGACTTTTTTTCGTAATTCAATGTAGCCCTTGCTGGTTACGCGGACAGTCCAACCAAGAAATGATCCAGGTGGCATAACGGGTTGATTGGTCATTGCTGCAACTTCCTGACACCTGTTATTACTTTGTATAAGTAATCATCATCCCTCTTGAGATTGTCACTGCGGTTTGGCCAAATTTCTGATGGAAGGCGTTTTTGTATTAACGCAAGCTGAATTCTTGTACTTTTTGAACCTGTTTTTTTAGCAGCTTGATAAACCATTTTATGTTGGATTCCTTTTTCCTTAGCCAAATTTTGTACTGATTTTTTTGTATTCTTTTTTGTATCAATGATATAGATGTTATTTTTATTATTGATTAACGTTATTTGATTCATGTATTCTCCTGTAAATAGATTATATATAGGAGATATATTATGAGCGTTACAAGTACAACACAAGATTTTCGTGAGCTTGTAGGGGATAGAATCGTACAAATTCGTGGAAAAATGAGCCAAAAAAAGTTTGGTGAGTTACTTAATTTAACTCGTAAACAGGTGAGTACGATGGAGCGTGGTGAAGTACCTATTCCTGGTGAGGTTTTTGTTGCTATTAATCGAAAGTTTGGTGTGTCACTTATATGGTTGTTGCTTGGTGATGGACAGCCTACTTATGCGCCAGGTGATCAATTAACCAAGGAAGAATGTGAATTTTTGAATTTTGTGCGAAGTGCTCCAGAAGTTTTGCAAGAGGTGTTACCTCTTGTGAAAAAAGCAGTTGCTTATAATAGAATTTCTTCTGAGTTTCCTTTGAAATTTATGGACTTTTCTGTTAGGTCAGGGGTTTGTACAGGAAATGTCAATATTAAATCTGGAAATATTCAGGTTAAATCTGGGCAGGTTAATGTTAATGGGGATGTTAATGTTGGAATTTAAATTTGTATGTTAATTATCTAAAATAGAATGAATGATTGATACTTTTAACTTTGATATATAAAAATTCCTTCATGAAACACCGAATAGATCCAAAGATTGATTGTGTCTTCAAGGCGCTGCTCGGGTCGCGGAAAAATCGCAACCTGCTTGCGCATTTTTTGAACGCCATCCTGTCGGGTGATCTGGCTGCTCCGATTACCACCGTTGAAATTCTTAATCCCTATAATGAAAAGGAATTTCTCGACGACAAACTCAGTATTGTCGATGTCAAGGCCAGGGATGAACGGAAACGGATATATCAGGTTGAAATCC
>CAUYTW010000255.1 GCA_963575715.1 Gammaproteobacteria bacterium
GTTAATGACCTTTTTGCTAATTATTTTTAACCGTTTTATAACGGAACAGCTATATGATAAAAAATTCTCTTATTGAGAAAATGGAAATTTCGATAATGTCTAATAAAGGTTCTGATGAAATTGACCTTGCTACATTTTTTTTGATGATTGATGGTGCAATAAAAGCTCGACGGTTCCTTGCAATTGGTTTATTTTTTGGTGCTATCATTATTGCGCTCGCTTTTGCTTTTTTGTCCACGCCAATATATAAAGCAGAATTGTTATTATCCATCATTAATCAACAAGGAGGTTCTTCACTTAGTGGATTAGGTGCAAGCATGCTTGGAGGCATTGGTTTTGGCCCCGAAGATGCTGATCAGGCTGCAAATATTGCTGCGCTAACTTCTCGTGCTGTGGTTAATTCATTTATTGAAAAAAATAATCTTATCCCAATACTTTTTGAAACTAATTGGGACAAGGAGAATAAAAAATGGATTAACGATAAAAAACCTACCGATGGTGATGCTTATCGATTATTTACTAAATATATATGTAGCGTTACTCCGGACAAGAAGACAGGCATTGTCTCCTTGACTATCGACTGGACCGATCCCGAGATTGCTGCATCATGGGCTAATGATTTTGTTCGTCATGCTGATCTGTACATGCGTCAAGAAACAATAGAAGATTCTCAACGTGGAATTGATTTTCTACAGGCTGAATTGCGTAAAACTACTACGGTGGAGGTTCAACAATCAATTCTTCAGCTTATGGAAAGCCAATTCAAAAAAAGCATGATGGCTAATACCGCGAGTCGTTATGTATATAAAGTTCTTGATCCTGCGACTGTGCCTGATCGCAAGGATCGTCCCAAGCGATTACTGATATTAATTTTAGGAGGATTGCTGGGAGCGATGCTTGGAATTTTTGTTCCATTGATTATTTTGCAATTAAGTAGGTTTCGTGCCCGTATTCATATTTATCGTCAGGCATTGACTGAAAGCGAATCTCAGTGTGAATGACTCTGAATTCTGGTATATTTCGCTTTCCGTGGTCTTCATGCCCACTCTCTCTTCTTGGCAATAGGACTTGGATCTTCGTGTTTGACCAGAAGTACATTCGCAATTTCTCCATCATTGCCCACATCGATCACGGTAAATCCACTCTTGCCGATCGCTTCATTGAGCGTTGTGGTGGACTGACTCAACGCGAGATGGAAGCTCAGGTACTTGATTCCATGGACTTGGAACGAGAGCGCGGCATCACTATCAAGGCTCGGGCTGTTTCCCTTCATTATCACGGTGAGGATGGCCATAACTATCAACTGAATTTCATTGATACCCCTGGTCACGTCGATTTTGCTTATGAAGTTTCGCGTTCATTGGCCGCCTGCGAGGGAGCATTGCTGGTCGTAGACGCCGCTCAGGGCGTGGAAGCTCAGAGTGTCGCTAATTGTTATACGGCCATTGAGCAGGGCTTAGAGGTAGTTCCGGTACTTAATAAGATGGATCTACCCAACGCTGATCCCGAGCGGGTAATTAAGGAAGTTGAGGAAATTATCGGCATTGAAGCCAAAGATGCGGTGCAAGTCAGTGCTAAAACTGGCTTGGGCGTGGATGCGTTGTTGGAACAACTTATCGCCCGGATTCCCGTCCCCGATGGCGACCCCGTAGCGCCTCTTCAGGCGCTAATTATCGACTCGTGGTTCGATAACTATGTAGGGGTAATCTCCCTGGTGCGGGTGATCAATGGTTGTCTGATTCCTCGTCAAAAAATTCGCGTCATGTCTAGCGGGCGGGTTTATCAGGTTGAAAGCGTGGGTGTGTTTACTCCCAAACGTCTTTCTACCAATGGCCTTGGTGTGGGAGAAGTTGGGTTTGTCATTGCAGGGGTCAAGGAGATTCACGGTGCCCCGGTAGGCGACACTCTGACCGATGCAGATCATCCGGCCGTCAGTTCCCTGGCAGGCTTTAAAAAGATTCAACCTAATGTCTTTGCTGGGTTATTTCCTGTTGACTCGGATGCTTATGAGTCATTTCGGGAAGCATTGGCTAAACTTAGCCTCAATGATGCAGCACTGTTTTATGAACCGGAAACTTCGGTGGCCCTCGGCTTTGGTTTTCGTTGCGGTTTTCTTGGGTTACTGCACATGGAGATCATTCAAGAGCGTCTAGAGCGGGAGTATGCCCTGAATTTGGTAACCACAGCTCCGACCGTGATCTACGAGGTAGTAACCACCACGGGCGAGATCCTGCGGGTAGATAATCCTGCTGATCTTCCTGAGCCTGGGAAGATTGCCGAGATCCGTGAACCAATTATCCAGGCCAATCTTCTCACGCCACCTAGCTATCTTGGTGCGGTGATTGGATTGTGCGAAGAAAAACGTGGTAGTCAACGACGATTGCAATATCTGGGCAACCAAGTAGCGTTGACTTATGATTTACCTCTCAACGAAGTGGTGCTGGATTTTTTTGATCGCCTCAAGTCAAATAGCCGTGGTTATGCTTCGATGGATTACCATTTCGAGCGTTTCCAGGTGGCCTTGTTGGTTAGGCTTGACATTCTGATTAATGGTGATCGGGTGGATGCGCTTTCGGTGATCGTTCATCATGACCAGGCTTATCATCGCGGGCGTGAATTAGTAGAGAAGATGAAGGAACTCATTCCTCGCCAGATGTTCGAGGTAGCGATTCAAGCCGCGATTGGCTCTCATATCATTGCCCGCAGCACGGTCAAGGCAATGCGCAAGAATGTACTTGCCAAATGCTATGGCGGTGATGTGACGCGCAAGAAAAAACTTTTAGAACGTCAAAAGGAAGGTAAGAAACGCATGAAGCAAATCGGGTCCGTCCATATTCCCCAAGAGGCTTTTCTGGCAGTTCTCCAGGTGGGTAAAAAATAGGCCATTCCTTTCAAAATTTTTCTACCGGATATATCGATAAAATGAATCTCGATTTCCCAACCATTTTAGTTATTGCAACTTTTTTTACCGGAGCCATCTGGGCGGGAGATATCTTATTTTTTTCCCGGCGTCGACGCGCATCTATTGCCAAAAGCAATTTCAAAAATACTGCGGAAACGTTACACTCTATCAAGGAACCAATATTAGTTGAGACTGCCCGTTCGTTTTTTCCCGTGATTTTAATCGTGTTACTCTTGCGCTCCTTTTTGGTGGAACCGTTCCGTATTCCATCAGGGTCGATGATGCCCACCTTGTTGGTGGGAGACTTTATTTTGGTAAATAAATTTACCTACGGAATCAGGTTGCCAGTGCTGGATAAGAAAATCATCAGCATTGGTGAACCACAACGAGGCGATGTAATTGTTTTTCGTTATCCAGAAGATCCGAAGATTGATTATATCAAGCGCGTGGTTGGACTTCCCGGCGATCGCGTGGGATACCATAATAAAGAATTAAGTATAAATGGTAAAAAAATCGAGGTTCTCCCCATTGGTATTTATCAGGGAGTAGGAGCTGGGACGGTGATGTCTGGAAGTAGCCATTTTCATGAACGACTTGGAAGCATAGAACATAATATCTTGACTGCGCCAGGACATAAATCTTTGGAGGGAGATTTTGTGGTTCCTCCGGGTCAATATTTTGTTATGGGTGATAACCGTGATAATAGTAAAGATAGTCGCTATTGGGGAACGCTTCCCGAAGAAAATTTGGTAGGAAAGGCATTTTTTATTTGGATGAATTGGGATTGGTCTAATGGAGGGATTGGCTGGAGTCGAATTGGTAATATAATTCGTTGAAATAATGTCGTCGAGAAATTTCAATCCTTTTGGATCGAGGATAGTTCTGTGAGGTGGGACTCATAAGTCCCAGTTTGACTAGCTTAAGTTCAAGACATCTAACTATGTTGCAACGAATTAAGACTTATCTTACGAATGCTTTCTATCGTAGCTTTGAACGCAAGCAGTAATGCAAACAACAGAATGGATGGGACGAAAATAATTTATCGTAAGGGTTAAAATATTTAACCACAATATTTTTCTATCCAAGGGGCGGAGAAAACCGTCCCTTTTCTTCTTTGCCCTCAAGTGTGGGGTTTTTTAGGGACACTGATGAAATCAAAGCAACATGGTATGTCGTTTTGGGGAGTCATGGCGATTACGGCCATGACGGGTTTTTTTGTACTGCTGGCGATGAAGCTGTTTCCAGTGTATTCGGATGACCTCAAGGTTAAAAATACCTTGGATGTGTTGGAAAAAAGCGGTAATGGCAGGAGCAGAGAGGCAATCATAGAGCAATTTGCACGCCAGCTGGATATTAATGACGTGAGAAGTGTACAACCGACTAAACTTAAGCTGGAGCCTATAGATAGTGGTTTTTCCGCTGATCTGACTTATGAAGTTAGAGTTCCAATAGTGTACAACGTCGATGCTGTGGTCAAATTTTCTCACCATCGAGATTTACCTTGATTCGAAATCACGATTTGCTCGCGCAAGCGGTAGGCCATCATTTCGTTAACAGCGAACTTTTGGAGAATGCCCTTACCCATTGCAGCGCAGGTGGTACCCATAACGAGCGAATGGAATTTTTAGGTGATGCGTTACTGGGTTATCTTATTGCCGAAATTCTTTATCACTGTTTTCCTGAAGCGAACGAAGGTGAGTTAACCAGATTTCGTTCCACCTTGGTACGCCGTGACACCCTCGCACGAATTGCCCGTGATTTGGAATTAGGGAGTTATCTTATTCTAGGTTGTGGCGAAATAAAAAGTGGTGGTTTTAGCCGCGATTCTATTCTGTCGGACACGTTGGAAGCAGTGATTGCTGCGGTATATCTAGATGGTGGTCTGGAAGCCTGTCGAGCCTTGGTATTGCGTCTGATTCAACCGTTTCTCGCGGGGCTGTACACCCTGGAACAAATTAAGGATCCAAAGAGTCGTCTTCAGGAATATCTCCAAGCGCGTCATTTACCTCTACCCGTTTATACCGTGCTATCCATCACTGGTACCGAGCATGACAAAATTTTTCACGTGGAGTGTCATCTTGAATCGCTGCTGAAGAAGCCATCTTCTGGAACGGGTTCTACTCGGCGTCGTGCTGAACAGGACGCAGCACGACACGCACTGGAAGTCCTTGATAAACAGCTCTCTATTGCTAAAAATTAAAGAAACGATGTCCTGAATATTTTTTATTTTACGGGATAGAGACATTCGTCCTACGGGATAGAGACATTCGTCCGCTTATTCCAAAAATTCAAACAAACGCACCACCTTACTCACCCCATGCACTCCACGCGCTGCAGTGGTGGCTTGATCGGCTTCGGTGCGGGTGAGTATCCCCATCAAAAAAGCCACTCCACTTTCGGTCACCACCTTTACATGGTTGGTATTCACATAGTTATTGTTAAAAATTTCGTTTTTAATTCGGGCAGTAATGAAAGTATCGGAAGCTCTAGCCACAACCGAGGAGGGAGAAGCGATAAAAATTTCGTTATACACCAATTTTACATGCGGGATTTTTCGTACCAAGGTCTCGGCGCGGTAGCGCAAAATAGTGGTGGGTGCCTGGCCCGAGAGTAATACAACATGGTTGAAACTGGTGATGTTGATATGAGTTTCGTCACGCAGTTGAATATCGTCATCCAAAGCCGCGCGCGCATTTAACTCAATGCCTTCATCCTGAAGCATAGTTCCAGAGTCACGTCGGTCGTCCGCAACTATGGCACCAGTGGCAATGCCACCGAGAAACACGAAAGGAGCCGCGCAGCCATTAAATATAAACGATACGAGTAGCAAAAACAATAAGAAAATATATTTCATCAGTTTGGTTCACGGTAGCAATACAGAAAATTTTTTATTCCTACGAGTTTCGCAGTTAATGATAACGGCAATATACTAGGGCCTGTTAACACTAAAAGAGGAGTAAAACATGATATTAACCGCGATAATTTTTGAAAAAATTGAAAAGCTATTACCACGTCAACGTGGTAATGTGACATATTCCAATTTTTCTGTACTAACCGCGATACTATATGTTTTAGAAAACGGTTGTAAATGGAGAGGTCTCCCAAGAGAATTTGGGAATTGGCACACGATTTACACGCGCGCCAATCGATGGGCAAAAAGAGGTGTCCTGGATCGCGTCCTTTCTGTATTGAAGGAGGAATTAATTAAGGAAGTTGAGCATGTATCGTTGGATAGTACAATTATTAAAGTACATCCCGATGGTACCGGTGCATTAAAAAGTAGTGGTCCACAATCGATCGGTAAAACATGCGGTGGATGGACTACAAAAATTCACATGCTTGCGGTCGATGATAAAAAATCACTTGATTTTTCATTATCTTGTGGACAAGCGCACGATGCACCCGAGGGAAGAAAACTCCTCGAACAATTAAACACAGAAAAGCTGGAAGGAATCCCAGTCATCATGGATAGAGCCTACGAAGACAATAAAACAAGGAAATTAGTGTCTGATCTTGAAATGGAACCTGTAGTTCCTCCAAAAAAGAATAGAACTAAAAAATGGAAATATGATAAAAAAATGTATAAAAAAAGAAATGAAGTAGAACGGTTGTTCCGGAGATTAAAAAGATTCAGAAGGATTTTTACAAGATTTGATAAGTTAGATGTCATGTTTAATTTTGTTACCTTTAGCCTAATTCTCGATATGATCAATTAGTGTTAACAGGCACTAACCAAAACGGATAATCATTATCGAATCCTATAAATTAGGGCACTACCCAAAATTACAAGTTCAACTACATAATTCCTAAAAGTGTCAAAGACCACCTTTTCGTTGAGTCCGCGAGCGTTCTAAACGCTCTACTTTATTGTCCCGCAAGTAAAATTTTACCGTACCCTCTAGGCCATTCCCTGTGGATATCGGTCCAAGTAACGGCATGTAGGTTCCCCGGTATTCGATATAACGATAAGTCCATAATTCGAGACCTACATCAAGGGACTCCACTTCGGAAGGTTCCCCTAATATTTCTCGGATATCATCGCTGCTACTTGTTCCAGCATGGATTCGCATGAGCGATTCTTCATTCACTGCGGTGCTGCTGCCATAAGAGCGAGTAGTGGCACAACCGGTAAACCATGGGGCGGACGCGAGGAAAATTATGATTACCAACGGACGGCATGAAAAAATCATCAGCATCCCCGAAAAACCCGACCTTGAGGACGGGAGGAAAAGAAGGACGGTTTTCTCCGTCCCTTGGATACACAAGCCTCGCTATTCAGCGCAAGGTAGTTGACAAGCAAGATTTTCAAATCGAGTCAATTACTGTAGGAGTTACGCAGTTGAATTTTAATTGTTTGATTTCCATGGAAAGTCATCAGATAGGTATCTGATGTAACTGACTGAAAATTTTGAACCTATTTTTCAACTGCGTAACTCCTATAATTTTAGGAGTTACGCAGTTGAAAAAATATGCTTAACATTTTCAATCGGTTGCAAAAAATAATCCTTTAGTGACTTTCTAGCGGAATCAAACGGTTAAAGTTCAACTGCGTAACTCCTAAATTTATCGAATCTTGTAAAAATTATTGAAAACGGGATTGGGTTTTACGATTGGCCTTATCGATATGTCCGCAAGCCGCGCATTGGCGCGAGGTATTGCGTAGATCAACATATTGAACAACAACGGCTGTGTGCAGTTATCTCTCACCGGCGTAAACGCCAGGCTCTCTCATACAATTCTGGTAAACAATTAAGTAGCTACCGACATTTGATCACGCCCTGCTTTTTTCGCACGGTAGAGAGCTGCATCGGCGCGGGCAAGCCAGCTTATAGATGTATCGTTACGGCGTAATTCGGTAATCCCTACAGAGAGCGTAACACGCCCCTTGACACCCGTCTCAGTGATGATGGTCTGGGAGCGCACCGCGTCCATGAGCCGTTTGCTAAGGGCTTGAGCATCTTCCAGTGTGGTTTCGTCAAGGATGACAGCAAATTCATCGCCAGCGTAGCGAACCACGAAATCATTTTTGCGCGGAAATGAACGAACGAGACTATCGGCTACCATACGGATTACGGCATCGCCAGTAGGGTGACCATAAGTATCGTTGATGGCCTTGAAGCGATCAATGTCAGCGATCAGTAAGCACGCTGCCTGCTCGGATTTTTGGCAGTGTTCCAGGATTTTAGCCAGGTGTTGCTCAAAGGATGCGCGATTATAGAGCCGAGTCATTGGATCCAGAGCCATTTCCTTGCGCGCTTCGGCTAATTCGACCCGCAGGGTGGTCAGATGCTTTGCCAGTTCATCGATCTGGACACACTGGCGTCGGTGGCGTTCCTCCGCTGCCTGGCTAACCAACGCCACCGTGGCATGGACTTCTTTCTTGAGGAGATCCATGGAATCGCTTGCAAGGGCCTGCATAAGGCGCGTGAGTTGGTTATCAACCTGCAAATCGGCACTATTGTTTTGCTCAAGGGCATAACGTAGCCCTTGAAGCATTTTCCACAGTGCTTGACGAAGTTCGTTGATATGATTGAACGTATACTCCTGCTGGCCGCGACAGACCTGAGTGGCGAAGTCCCTCACTCCTCCCCACTGACGTCCTGCTCCCGGAGCTGGATTGCATTGAGGTGGAGTGCTCCCAGTTAGGACATGTTGCGCCCAGGCCTCGGCACGTAATCGTATCGTATCGGCACTTGAGTCTTCTAAATCAATGGCATATCGGCCTAATGTATATAATATCGCGGCCACCGTATCCACTGCTGGATGCACTGCGGTGGATTTTCCGTCAGCGGTACTGGTCATCCAAATTCGGCGCGGAAACCCCATGACTTGAGCCATGGGGAGGAAGCGCCGTCCTCCTGTTATTTGACTTTGAAATGGAAAGTTGCCGGTCTTTCCCGGCTATCAACCCTTACGGGTCTGGATGGTTATATGTTAGTTGAAATGCAAATTCAGAGCTTGCTTCGTAAAAATTATTATATGAACTTAATGGGATAAATGCGAATTCAGAGCTAAGGCTGAACCTTGTATGTTTTGTGGTTTAATTATACATAAAAGTTATGTCTATTTTTTTTGAAGGACACTATTTCAAAGACTTAGTAAGTGAAACTCTGAATTTGTATTAAAGCAAGCCATGACTACAATTGCATTGTATTGGAAGCGATTAATTGATCCAAAACAAGTCGCGCCTGCTTATAATCAAATTGATTGACATGATGCTTGAAAGTTTTATAGAGCGCCTGGCGATCCGCAGGTAGCGCCTTAGCTAATTCCACGAGCAATTCGTCTGGAATTAAATCCATTTCCGTCATCAGAGACTGAAGCTGATCGGCTAATGCCGCTAGGGCTTCGGGATTTCCTGCTAAGTTGGTTGGGTCGGTCGTTATCTCAATGAAGCGTGCGATCTCAGCGAGGGCATGGCTATGCGCTTGGCGTAGCGTTTCCAATGTATTGACCGTATATTCGCCATGGCGGAGTTCAGCGTCGAATTTTTCTGCGGCGCGGTGCAAGTCAACTGCGCCGACATTGCCCGCCGCGCCTTTGATCCGATGCGCAACCGACTTAGCATGATTGATTTTACCTGCGGCGAGCGCCTGGTCGATTTCGTTTAAGTCCTCGTGAATGCTGTCGGAAAACTGTTTAAGTATGCTCAGTATTTCAGCACGACTGGTAAATATCACGCGGAGATTCCGTAAATCAAACCCAGCTATTTCTATCATTTCTTCAAAATCATCGTTTGATGGCGCTGGTGGCGCAGGTATCGACGGCGAAGGCGGAGCGGTAACACCCTCGATCCGTCCGGGAATCCAACGCAGGAGCGTGATGACCAATTCCTCTTGGTTGATAGGCTTACCGAGGAATCCATTCATGCCTGCGGTTAGCACCCGTTCGCGTTCCTCGGGGGTGACACCCGCCGTCAGAGCAATCACTGGCAGGGTCAGCCATGCAGCGTTTTGACGAATCAGGCGTGTTGCTTCCAAGCCATCCATCTCCGGCATGTGGATATCCATCAGCACCACGTCGAACTGCTCACGGGCTAGGCGGTCCAATGCTGCGTATCCGTGGTTGGCAATTCCGACCATAACCCCCCAACGCCGCAGCAACTCCATTATAACCTGCTGATTAATAATATTATCTTCTACTACCAATATCCGCATTCCCGCTAGGTGCCGAACACGTTCGTTCAGTGACGCTGGATGGCGATCCTGAGTATCAATTCGTGCCTTGACTGCTATTGAGAACAGGAGATCGAAGGTGAAAACGCTCCCCTGGCCGACAACGCTTTCAACGGTAAAATCACTTCCCATTAGCAACAGCAGTTCGCGGCTGATCGCAAGCCCGAGGCCAGTGCCGCCAAAACGGCGTGAGATTGATCCATCGGCTTGCGTAAAGGGTTGGAATAGCCGTCCGGTAGTCTCAGCGTGCATGCCAATCCCGGTATCCGCGACCCGAAACACCAAACGAACTTTTGAATGCGGAGTTGCCTGAGCGGTAACTCGCAACGAAACCTGGCCGCGTTCGGTAAATTTAAGTGCGTTACCCAGCAAGTTCGAGAGCACCTGTTGCAACCGCAAGGCATCTCCGATTAATTGGCGTGGCACGTCCGGTGCGACTTCTATGACTAGGCGCAGCGATTTTTCTCTGGCACGGAACATGAATAAATTGCGTAGAGTATCAAGCAGCGCATCAAGATCGAAGGCAACGTGTTCGATATTCATTCGACCGGCCTCAATTTTTGAGTAATCGAGAATATCGTTTATAATTCCCAGCATAAGCTGAGATCCTTGCTGAATTTTACTCAAATAATCGTGTACTTGCGCGGAAAGCGGCTGGTATAGCGCCAATTCAGACAAACCGATGATGGCGTTCATCGGGGTACGAATTTCGTGGCTCATGTTGGCCAGGAATTCCGATTTCAGACGTGCCGTCTGTTCGGCCAGTTCCCGCGCACGCTTGATATCCGTGATGTCGTAAAGCGTCACTAAATGAATACCCGCAGAAAATTCTCCAAGAGGCGTTGCACCAGCCATGACAACGCGCGTCAATCCATTCTGGCAACGAATGGCCACTTCCAATGGTTCAAATGTCGTATTTTCGCGTTTAGCCTTTTCTATTCGTTCCCTCCAGGCGTTCATGATCCATTGACGATAAGCGGGATCGGGATAGGCCTTGGGCCACCAGTCGATCAGAGTGGGAATATCCGCCAAGGTATAGCCGAAGGTTTTAACGAAGGCGGAGTTTAAATAGGTTATGTTCATTGAATCATCGTTCAGTGCGAAAGGCACTGGCGATGCGTCAATAACCGCTAGTAAATACTGGCTTTGCCTGCGGAATTGGACTTGCAAATGATAAGCGCGCTGGTACATGCCGACCAACAGAAGCACCATCACGCCCAGGGTCACGATCCAATTCGCGTAGCCACGCCATAAGTCAGCCAGGGTGAAATTTGGCAAGGTATCGAAAGGCGTCGAACGCAGGCGGCGCAACACCTGTTCGATGCCGCTATAATCCGATGGGATGGTAAAACCCTGAATCCCGGCGGCGCGTGCTGCATCGCTATCGGAAGGCAGCGACAACAAGGCCACGGTCAGTCGGCGGGCGAGTGGCTCGTTGATCCACGGCATGAGGACCACGGGCCATTCCGGGTACATCCGCGTCGAAATTGTAAACGGAAAATCCGATGGATTTTTACGGTTAATAATCTTGAGGCTGCTAAGGTCGAGCTTGCCCTCGCGCGCCAGTCCTTCCAGCACGCCAGTACGCACGAAACCCACGTCGGCGCGACCATTGAGTACTGCATCCACTGCGCGGTCATGAGGCATTCCGGTGATTAACAACCGATTGCCATTTGGTATCGGAATCCCGGATTCTAGCAGCTCGAACGCCTGCATCTGGTAGCCACCCAATGATTCCTCCATGATGGCTGCGATGCGTTTATCCTTGAGATCGGTGAGTTTGGTGATATCTGCACGATTGGCAAGCGTGAAAATCACTCCACCGAAATTCGCCAAGGCGTGGCCTGCTTCCAGGGTCACTTGCGTCGCAATGGGCGTGGAAAGCGCGTTGCGATGTTTCAGCAAGATATAATGACCCGGATTAGTAAGCAGGATATCTATGAGATTGTGCGCTACGGCAGATTCCAATTCAGGATAATTATAAGCGTTTAATTCGATCCGTTGGCCGAGGGCGGTTTCCAGGTATGTGGTTAGCGGTTGCCATTGCGCCATGGTTTGTGGCTTGGGACGAAAAGCGAGCACACCGAATCGCAACGGTGCCTCGGCCCAAGACTGCATGGTAAGCTGAAAGAGTAAGAGCGATAGAATAAAACGTTGCACGGACTCAACCTTTTTTAGAAGCGTTAAATACTGTTTCTAGCTCCACGCTTAACAGGGGAGACCACATTGAAACGAGCCAAGAAAGGCAAGCGACCCTGACGATTCAAGCCATTACGTAGCGCAGCGGAGCAGGATGGTCGGTGACAGGTTTTGGTTGTCCGTCCCGTAGGTGCTTTGCGATTTGGTGGGCGTCGCGCTATCATTACTTTTAGGAGGTGACGAGATGGCAACTGAAAAGCTGGCATTCGATAATGTGCAATATATCATCGTGGATGACGACCGACTCAGCATTTAGCAGACTCAAAACCTACCGCTAATGCAAAATCAAACGATTTTTAAATTTTTTGGAGAGGTGTCCGAGCGGCTGAAGGAGCACGCCTGGAAAGTGTGTGTACGTTAAACCGTACCGAGGGTTCGAATCCCTCCCTCTCCGCCAATACTTGTGAACGCACTCGTCAAAGCTAGTCAGGGAAAGCAAGCGACCCCACGCCTGGGAGCGTAGCGAAGCAGAGGATACAGGTGCAAGATTTTGATATTTGTCCGCTACGTCCGTGTGGTTCAAGATTCATTAAAGGGTACGTCACTAAGGGCAGCGTAAGGTCTGGCGCTGGGAAAGACCAACGTTTTTACTGGACGATTGAAAAATCGTCTCCTTTCCTCCCAGCCCTATATAAAGGCGATGTTTCTCGGAGATACTCATGAAAAAATTCTGGGGCGCAATCTTTTCGCTGGGAACGCTGTTATTCATTGCTGGTATTATTTTTTATGGCCTTTTTGGAGTTGCTTTGGATAGTACAAATCGACTTGAATTTTGTGTTTCTTGTCACTCGATGAATATGAAGGCGTATCAGGAATACAAAGATACGGTCCATTACAAAAATCGTACTGGAGTGAGGGCGAGTTGTGCCGATTGTCACGTACCGAAAGAGCTTACGCAAAAATTATGGTTCAAAATAATGGCGTACAAGGATGTTTTGCATGAATTTCTTGGCACTATTAGCACCCCAGAAAAGTATGAGGCGCATCGTTGGGAAATGGCTAATCGTGTTTGGGATACGATGAAAAAGAGTGATTCCCGTGAGTGCCGTAGCTGTCACAAGCTAGAAGCGATGAATTTCGATAGTCAAGGTAAAATGGCCAGTAAGAAGCATGCGCGGCTCGCAGAAGAGAATCATGATAAAACCTGTGTTGATTGTCATAAAGGTATTGCGCATACAGCACCAGAAGAACCTCAATTACCTTCTAATATAAAATAAAATCACTTAGGTAAAGTGATTAATTTAATTAAACCTATCGACCCTTCGGGATCGATGGGTTTACCCGCCGCAAAATCTATGAAACGCATCATTATCATAGCGATTCCTTTGATGTTGATGTTAAATGGAATTTCCTGGAGCGAATCCAGGTTGGAATCAGCACGGTGGGCATTGATGAATGGTGACTGGAAAACCGTGGAGCGGTTGCTAGCCACGGCCGACAATGTGACGGAATTACTGGTACGCGGTGAGGCGTGGCGTGCGCAAGGCTATCTCGACCGCGCCAGCGGGGATCATGAAACTGCATGGCGCTGTATCGCCGGACAGGAAAGTCCGCTTCGCAACTGGGCTGCGCGTACCTCGGCGGAAACCCTACTGGCACGATATCATTATATTGAGGCGGAACAGCGTTTGCATGCTGCCTCCACCGCAGGTGATGCCGAAGAACGAATCCGACGGGAAATAACTCAAGGTCGTTTAGAAGCGGCTCAGGGGCATACCCAATCAGCACGGCTTGCTTATCTTCGGGCGCGGGAACAGGCACAGCGAGCGGGGTTTCATGGACTCAATATGCAGTCTCAATTGGGATTGATCACACTAGATTCAACTTTTCCCTCTCCGCAAGAAATTAAAACCATCATCGCTGAGATCGATAAAATCGATCATGCGCATACGAAAGCAGCATTGTTACTGGGCTTAGCGGAGCATGCGCGTCGTAGCGATCCTCAAGTTGGCTACGCTCTCGCCCAATCCTTGGTCATTAAAGCCACCCCCCTGGTGGCAGAAGGGCGGCAACGGGCAGAGCTTTTAGCTTTGAGCGCTGCGTTGCTGGAAGCAACGGGGCACCCAGCCGATGCCTTGATTCTAACGGCGCAAGCGATCAGCGAAGCACAACGTATTGATGCCGGCGATCTCATGATGCGCGAGGAATGGCGTCGAGGACGGTTATATCACACCCTTGGTGATTCGCAACGAGCACTGCTTGCCTTGCGACGTGCGGTTTTTCACCTGCGCATGATTCGTTCGGATATCTCTATTCCGATGGAATACTATCCTGGACGTTCGTCTTTCCGTGAGATTCTCTCTCCGCTTTATTTAAAGTTAGCCGATTTGCTTCTTCAACAAGCTGCCGCTCTTTCCGAGGATGATGCGCAGCCTTTATTGCGCGAAGCGCGCGATACCTTGGAACGGCTTAAAACTGCCGAACTGGAAGACTACCTTGGAAGTGCTTGTCCGCTTGACACCAAATCAGTCGCCAATCTCGAATTGATCGCTCCACGTACCGGCGTCCTGTATCCCATTCTCTTGCCGGATCGGCTGGAATTATTATTGGGTATCAATGGGCGTCAGTATCGAACCACGGTAGCCGTCAAGTCTGAAGAAATACGTACAGCCGCTGAAAATCTAGCGAGCCTTTTGCGTCCCGCACCTGATTTGATGAATCCAAAATTTCTGGCAAATCAATTATTTTCCTGGATTATTGCTCCTGTGAAGCACTGGTTGGACAAACATCAGGTGGATACCCTGGTATTTATCCCTGATGGTCCCTTGCGTCTTTTTCCCCTCGGCGCATTAATGGATGGTGATACTTTTCTTATTGAACGCTACGCGGTTGTTACTGAACCAGGTCTGACTCTGTTCGATCCTCAACCCATTCCTCGCAAAAATATTCATGCCCTGGTAGCTGGAATGAGCAGACCAGGCCCGGTAATTGAAGAACTGCCAAAGGATCTGTTGACTATCTTGACCGGGACGAATGGGAGTGAACCTCTGCGTTTAGGGGAAGCGTCGTTAAGCCAACGTAATCGTGAAAGCCTTGAGGAAACATTGGCACTACCTGGCGTTGAGCAGGAGGTTAAACAGGTATCCGCAGTGCTGGGCGTGCCTCCAATGCTCAACCAGGATTTTGTTTTAAGTCGTTTTACCGCAGCAATGGATCATTCCTTGCATATAGTCCATATGGCTTCACATGGATTTTTTGGCGGTACCCCGGAAAACAGTTTTTTCATGACCTATGATCGCTTGCTCAAAATACATCACCTAGAAACATTGCTCCAGGGAAATGGAAAAGATAAGCAACCGCCACAATTATTGATTTTAAGCGCCTGTCAAACTGCCGAAGGTAATGATCGCGCACCTTTAGGTATTACCGGAGTAGCCGTCAAATCCGGGGTACGAAGTGTTATTGGTTCATTATGGCCAGTTTCCGATGATGCCACCCAACGGTTGATCGGTGAATTTTATCCGCGATTGCGTGATTCTCGTCAAACCAAAGCCATGGCTTTTCAACAGGCACAAATCGCAGTATTGCGGGATCAGCGCTTTAATCATCCATTTTTTTGGGCGGCCTTTATCTTGGTGGGTAATTGGTTATAGTTTGCAAACCGATATCCCGTTAGGCCATTTTTATCAACGCGTGCGGATGATCAACACCGCTGTTTAAACACAAAACAGCAAAAAATTTTTAGCTCCACACCCTCGCCACGAGATTCACTATGCGTTTGTCACAACTCCTTTTTCCCACCCTCAAGGAAAATCCTGCCGACGCTGAGGTAATTAGCCATAAATTGTTGCTACGCGCGGGCATGATTCGCAAGCTCGCTGCTGGACTTTATACCTGGTTACCCCTAGGGCTGCGAGTGTTGCGCAAAGTCGAAACGGTGATTCGTCAAGAGATGGACCGCGCCGGCGCTCAAGAGGTGCTGATGCCGGCGGTTCAGCCAGCCGAGTTATGGCAGGAATCGGGGCGTTGGGATAAATATGGTCCGGAACTACTCCGCCTGGAAGATCGTCACCAGCGAAAGTTTTGTTTCGGCCCTACGCACGAAGAAGTCATCACTGATCTCGCCCGCGCTGAACTTCATAGCTATCGTCAGCTCCCAGCCAATTTTTACCAAATTCAAACCAAATTCCGCGACGAGATTCGTCCGCGTTTTGGTTTAATGCGCGCGCGCGAATTTTTGATGAAGGATGCCTATAGTTTTCATCTCGACGAGGTTTCCCTGGCCGCGACCTATCAGGTGATGTACGACACCTATACCCGCATTTTTACGCGACTTGGGTTGCGTTTTCGGGCGGTGTGCGCCGACACCGGTGCCATTGGCGGTAACGCCTCCCACGAATTTCACGTCCTAGCCGATTCCGGCGAGGATGTCATCGCCTTTTGCCCCGATTCCGATTACGCCGCCAATTTAGAACTAGCCGAAGCCTTACCACCTACAGGCGAGCATCCCGCTCCCAGTCAGGAAATGCGCGAGGTATACACTCCAGGAGTGCGGACAATCTCCGCAGTAACTATTTGTCTCTTGATCCCTGCTTCTCGCACTGTCAAAACCTTGCTTGTGGAGGGCAGTGAAGGTGGATTGGTAGCCCTGGTGTTACGCGGTGACCACGAATTAAATGAAGCCAAGGCGGCCAAGCTGCCCCTTGTCGCCGCGCCCTTGACCTTCGCTTCTCCCGAGCGGGTCAGGGAAGAGACTGGTGCCGACCCTGGTTCCGTGGGGCCGGTCGGGCTAACCTGTCCGGTAATCCGCGACCGTGCCACAGTCGTCCTTGCTGATTTCGCGTGCGGGGCCAACCGCGATAATTTCCATCTCACGGGCGTCAATTGGGGACGCGATTTACCCGAACCTGAAACCGCTAATTTACGCGCCATTGTGGCGGGCGATCTCAGCCCGGATGGCAAAGGCCATCTTTCACTATGTCGCGGGATCGAAGTGGGCCATATCTTTCAACTCGGCACTAGATATAGTAGCGCGCTACAGGCTGAAGTCCTTGGTGAGGACGGTCGTCCGGTGACCATGGTCATGGGTTGCTACGGTATTGGTGTTTCTCGGGTCGTCGCTGCCGCCATTGAACAGAATCATGACGAACGCGGGATTCTCTGGCCCACGACCATCACGCCCTTCCATGTTGTGCTGATTCCAATCAACATGCACCGCTCCATTCGTTTAGCTGAGGCCGCAACTTGTCTTTATGACGAGTTACGTTCTGTCGGGATCGAAGTATTATTCGATGACCGTGGATTGCGCCCTGGCGTGATGTTCGCAGACGCTGAACTTATTGGTATTCCTCATCGCCTGGTCATGAGTGATCGCGGTTTGGATACCGGAACAGTGGAATATCGCGCCCGAAAGGACACGCAGTCACGGAACATTCCTCTAAAGGAAACCGTCACCTTTTTGCGAGAAATGTTAGCGGCTGCGGGGTTAAGTGAATTTTATGCGCAATAATTTCTTATCGGGCATATTGCGACCATTATGTCGCGGGATGATCGCACTGTTTCTGTTGGTGGTTATCCATTTGGCAGACCACAACGATTTTTTCTTTTCAAATGTATGGGCCGGTAATTCCAACGAAATCCCCGGCGTGCTTGGTTTAAGTCGAGGTGGCGATGATTCCAGCCAGATTTACGCCATCACCGGTGAATCTGGAGCGCTGTATCGCTCTACCGATGGTGCCGCCTGGGTTAAGGTAACTATAAATTTATCCAATGTTAGCACTTATTTTTCTGCTGTGACTTTAACACCCAAAGGTACTGTTTATGTTTCCAGTTCCGAGGGATTATTCCGCTCGACGGACAGCGGGCGTAGCTGGAGTGTCATTCCGACCGAGGAACAAATCTTTTTTGTATTTCCTGTAACCGACGATATTCTTTTAGCGCGCATCTGGAAAACAGGCTTGTTACGTTCGGAAAACGGTGGAACAACGTGGTATCCGGTCGGTATCGAATTACAAAATCCGGTTTTATCTGTGGTTCAGGATAAGGCCGGCCTGATATGGGCTGCGACTTTCGGCGGGGGAATCTACCGATCCACGGATAAGGGAGTAACCTGGGAGGCATTCGGATTAGAACAAGGTTATATCATTACCTTGGCTATCCATGAGGGGATTCTTTACGCCGGCACGTATAAAGATGGAGTTTATCGTTATAATTCAAATGGCTGGGAAAAAAATGATTACGGTTTACCCGCAAGAGCCACTGTGCAGCTGTTATCCGCCACACCCGAGGGATTAGTAGCGAGCATCGATCAACAGGGGTTGTATCTGCGTCGGACTGGAGAAAATTGGCATTTAATCACGGATGGGCTGCGGCGAATTGACGAAGTAACGGGTATCCTTCCAATCAAGGATGGAAATTGGTTAGTGGCTACTCGTCCACAGGGATTGTTTCGCGTCAATCCCATTACCAATCTTTGGGTATCGGTACCTTTTCAGGTCAACGTGCGCACTGTCGCTACCGATCATCAAGGTGGTGCCTACGTCGTGTTGGCCAATGGGCAGATGCTTCATGGCATCCTTGCCCAAAGCGATGGTACTGATAGCACTTTTGAGTACTTCGGACAGGCACCAGCTTCAAGCGAGATCATTTTCATTACCCGCAACGGAGAAATACTAGCAGGAGGCAAACAAGGTCTTGAAATAAAATCTTTTTCGAAAAAGAAGCTTCAGAATTGGCGTACAGTAAATCTTGCACGCACTGTACCGGAAATCTCCTGTCTAACTGAGACTGAAACCAATCTGGTAGTTGGTGCGCGGAATCTTGGTCTGCTGCGTTCTGCGGATGGTGGCGTGACCTGGTCCCTTTCAAAAAACGGCCTGATACGAGCCTGTGTTGCAGCCGGTGGTTACCTTTATGTTGCCACCGCTACCGGTCTGTCAGTTTCCGACAATGACGGCCTTTCCTGGACAGACTATCCACTTTCTCCAGCGCCCTTGGCTTTAGCCGCTGACGGAGAACGGGGAGTAATCCTCATTCAAAACGAAATCGTCACTTCTCGTAAAACCAAGCCAAGGTTGATGGAATCAACCACAGGAACCGCTCCTGTTCCCCTTTATCTGAATGAAAATGAAGGAACCGGATTAAACGTACAAGCATTAACAATATCAGGCGATATCCTGTATCTAGCTTCTACGAATGGAGTCGAACTCTTCAAGCGGGATAAAGCTGTTTGGTCTTGGAAGGGTCAGATACTATCCCGAATCACCGTGACCGCACTCACTTCGCTTCACGAAGGACGAGCCATGGCCGCCACTGATCGTGGGCTATTCGTACTCAACGGTCTTGACGATGCCATACAAATACCTATCACGCCTTGAGATCAACTTTTAAGACACCGTAGTTATTTGACCGGGAGCTGCCTGTTTTTTTCATCTGTAAATTTTTTGATAGGTATTGTATTTTCCACTAAGTGTTGGATTTTCCATTGGACAATTTGGCGATAGGTAATCAGGTAAAGAAAACAAAATAAAGCCACGCCAACGATCAGGATTGAAGTTCGCTGATAAAAAATTATTCCCCAAATAGCAACGAAGGTGGCCATTCCCCATAAATATTTGGCTACTTTGCTGTTGCGCTCGGTTTTATTAGATACCATTTCACGCGAAACTACCCGTAGATAGATCAATGTGTGCAAATGTAAGCAATCTGCTTTTCCTGGGGATTGTCCGCGCACAAATTTTCTTCGATAAATTGAGAATAATGTCTCGAATACCGGATAAATTAAAAGAAGCAACGGAAACCATGGTGAAACATTTTGATTTCTTGCAATAAGTAAAATGGAGATTTCTGCAAGCAAGAAACCAATTAGATAGGCACCACCATCACCAAGAAATATTTTTCCCGTCGGCCAATTCCATTGTAGAAAGCCAAGTAACGCACTGGCCAGCGCCAAGGCAATCAAAAAGATCATCAAATCTCCTATTTGACCCGCCACGATTGCGAGCGCAACAAGAACGATAACCGTATAACCAGCGGCAAGTCCGTTATAACCATCAATAATGTTAATGGAATTAACAACTCCGCCAACAGCAAAAATTGTGAATACGATTGCGAGGGGAAACCATTGCAAGGCGAGATCGAGACCAGGAAGATCAAGCCGGTTAAGTACGGCACCAAGTAACCAGACGCCCAGACTGCCCGCAAGCATGGTAAGAAGCAAACGTTCAGTCACACCGACTTTTTTAGTAATATCCTCAATCAGGCCGCCTAAAAAAGCGGGAACACTTGCTATCAATAAAAAAATAAAATCCCGATAATCAAAGGTTGAATAGCGTTTAAACACTAAAAAAGGAAATATTTCGGAGCTTGCAAGAATTACGATAGCCAATGCGGCGATTAGTCCGGTAATAATTCCAATTCCGCCGATGCGTGGAGTAGGCACACTATGAAATTTTTGTGGACCTGAATTAACATGGTCATAAGAGAAACGAGCATGCAAGTGCTCATATTTGATAATAAGCCAACAGATGAACCAGCTAGTGAACGCAGCAATAAAGCAAATAATTAATGAAAGCAAAATTTGGTTAATACTTATCGCTTGAGTAATAGGTTTTATGCGCGGTGTCCCTGGAGCATAACATTTAACACTTCCTGGATTGCCAAGGAATCGAATTTTATTTTTTTCGCATGTAGCCATGGCAAAATTCGGATTATTCGCGGAATAAACTACGACTCCATTGTTCATCCAGCTAGAAGGAGTAGAAAGAGGCTGCTCGGAAAATATTAATTTTTGATCCGTTTCCAAATTACGCAGACATTTAAGTGTGCGCACGGTGGAGCCAGCAAATTGACTAAGAAAGATTGCAGCAATTTTTCCTACAAGTCCTTCACAATTTTGCTGTGTTTTTTTGGGTTCAAAAATCAAATTTAATTTGATAATATCAATAAACTTGCCGCCATCTTTTTCTGCTACGCCAACATCAAATTCAATGATTGGATAAAACTTCGTTGGATGATCGAAAAAAGCGAGTACGCTAAAAAATATCAATAATGTGGCAAGCATAATTTTTGTAATAACAGGGTAGCAAGATATTTTTTTTATACTCATTATTATACTACCCCGTTAATTACAGATAATTTTATATCTGATTATTTTATTGTTTTCAAGGAACAAATAAATGCTCGGTATTGAGTAATATTTTTACTCCATCACTCACTTTGGCAAAAGCTAAAATATAATCAGTCTGAGGTTTATTTTTATACGTGGTTGCATCAGCGATATGCTCGGCGGTGATGGAAATAACTCGAGATACCGCATCTACTATCATTCCTATTGCTTTTCCCGTATTTCCTTCACGGCCACTCAATACGATGACACGACTTGATGCGTCTAGTGGTTTTGGATATAGACCAAGCTTGATACGTAGATCAATAACGGTAATCATCTGACCACGGAAATTCATGATACCACGGACTCCAGACGGAGCGTGGGGGAGACTGCGGATTACGGGCATGGTAATAATTTCCTTAATCCACAGGATATCAATACCATACTCTCGACCCGAAAGATTAAAAATGAGATAGCTGCCCTCAATATTAAGATTGGTCTTGGACACAACGCCAGCGTTTTGACGATGAACAATCTTAGCTACCACATCCGCCGGGTTATGAATAGTAGTGGGATGGTCGATTGCCCCTTTACAAGAATGACGAGCGAAGCGATCGTCAACGAAATCGTCCAAATTAATAATGCTCCCGACGCTCATTTCCTCTGTCATGTAACGTTGGATGCGATCAAGATCGGGCTTGGACGGAAAAAGGTCATTAGTCTTAATTCCCTGCGCTTCACGTAGGACATTTTTTAAAATAGGAACCTTCAACTTCAGAGAACCATCTGGATCGAGGAAGGTTACCGCTACCTCGGCAGCGGTTTCGGTTTTTTCTTCGATAAAACGTCCAGCCACCACCAACATATCGGTGAATTCTTGAACCGCTTCTGGATATTGTTGAATAACTTCGTCACGCAACGTTACCACGCAGCAAGGATGGGTCTCCCACATTTCTCCGGAAAGAAACAGTAGATCAGCGTTACCTTCAGCAATTGCCTTGGTTCCGAGAGGTTCAGCGACTAAAAAACCACATGCTTCAGGATTGGAGGCCAGCAGCTCAGGCATTTTTATCGGGGGAACAACCTCGAAGAATACATCGCAATCTCCTCTTCCAGCGAAACCAGGCTTAAGCCCCAATTCCCGAAGAAAACGGTGCGCCAGCATGTGATGTATGGAAAGCTCATGAGGAATATAAAAAGTTTTTCCCCTGAAGGCTTTTTCTAGGGCGATATTCTTGGTTTTTGCATTGCGTACCGCAATACTGCCGTTGCGATGAGCAAACATCACTAATTTAATGGGGACGCCAAAACCAAATAAATCCATGGCAATAGGTGCCAATGAAAAAGCACCATCCACTTTACCTTTTTCTAATGCCTGCTGGAGTGCGTTCCAGCTTGGCATTCTTTTAGTTTCAATGACAAAATGTTGCGGTAAAAGTTTTCCGCAATCAATTAAATGTTTTAGTACACCTAATGTCAGATGATCAGTGATTTGAATATGCGCCATCTCAATGATCAATTTTCCCGATGAATTTACTTTCGGGACGCGCGGTTCCTGGGTTGGAGTGGTTTGGATTGTTGATTTTCCTCCCAGGGTTTCATTAATGAGTTCATTTAGTTCCGGTGGTCCGAAGGGTTTAGTAATAAAATTGCTTACTCCTGCTTCGGTGGCAGCCGTGACCTGCTTGCGTTCACCGCGCGCAGTAGCCATGATAAAAGGAACCTTGGCGCAACGCAGATTGGCTCGTACCCATTGCAGCAACTCAAAACCGTCCTTGTTGGGCATGTTCCAATCGCTGATAATCAGCCCAATCCCCTCCTCGGCTTCGAGTTTAACAATGGCATCGTTACCGTCCTCGGCTTGTAGCACATTTTGAAAACCCAAATCAGCCAATGCTTTGGCCGCCATTTTGCGCGCCACTTTGGAATCTTCAACGAGGAGAATTTTTAGGGAACGTTCAACCGCCATGATTTCGTACCTTAATATAATCTGTTAATAATTTTGATTATTAAAAAAGCTCATATCAAGAATGGGAGGACGCGGCGCGATAAAATACCGCGCATCAAGCATTCTACCCCCTTTCTTAATATGAGCAAAAATTGTTAATGCCGATTTTGACCTTGATCGTGACTCGCGCGTAGATCAGAAAGAATGCTCGGCAGATAGCGAAAAAAATAATCTAGATCTGCCTCAGTAGTATGAAGGCCAAGACTGAATCGAACAATCCCATGATGATCGGTATCTACCCCTAGAGCGCGGATAACATGAGAAGTCTCGGTACCGCCTGAGTGGCAAGCGGATCCGACCGAAACCGATATCCCGATCTGATTAAGACTTAACAACAAAGAGCCACTATCAATGCCTGGAAAACCAACGTTGAGATTATTTGGGAGTCGATGAAAGAGCGAGCCATTAACAATCATCTTTGGCTCGATCTCTTGCAGTCGAGTCAACATTTGGTTTCGTAAGCAGGCAAGCCGCTTGGCTTCCCGGGTCAACTCACGATGTGCCAGTTTGGCCGCCAATCCCAAGCCAAGTATCCCCATGACGTTTTCGGTGCCCGCCCGCCTGCCATCCTCCTGTTCGCCGCCGTGAATCAACGGAATCACTGGCAGGTTAGCGGCGACGTACAACGCTCCTACCCCTTTAGGAGCATAAATTTTATGTCCTGACAATGCGAGCAAGGATACTCCCCAGTCCCGAGGATGGAGGGGAATTTTGCCAAAAGCCTGTACCGCATCGACCATCAAGGGTACCCCTATGGCTCTACAAATTGCACCAATTTCAGCGATGGGGTTGATTACACCAATTTCATTGTTGGCAGCCATGATTGACACCAACTGTGTATCGGGACGAATGGCTTCCCGCACTGACTGAGCAGAAACGATGCCTTCCCGATCCACCTCTAAATAAGTTGCGTTAAACCCCAACCCTTCGAGAAATCGTATTGTTTGAAGTACTGCGCTATGTTCCGTGACGCTGGTTATCAAATGACCAGGGTGTGATAAATGACGAAAAGCAATCCCCTTGATGGCAAGATTAATTGCTTCGGAACCGCTGCCAGTAAAAATAATTTCGGTGTGATGAACCCCAAGACAATGCGCAACCTGAAAACGAGCTTTTTCAAGTATGTGGTGAATTTTTTTTGCCGGCGTGCTGCTACTACTCGGATTGGCAAAATTCAATGGCTTGTCCAGAAATTTACGCATCGCGTCGCTGACTTCCTTGCGTAAATACGTCGTTGCATTGTGGTCGAGAAAGACCTCGCGGTAATCAGATGCCTTGATGTTAGCAATGGGTTTACAGGGTATTTCATGAGTAATCTGAATAGGAATATCCACCCAATGGTAAACAGATTGTAAACCATGGGGAAACATCCGTTCCACAGTATCTTGTGTTACTCCGGTATAACGTTCGATATTCCGATATAGTGGGCCTACTTGATTGCGGGCATAATAGGTATGAGCATACTCCAGCACCCGCCAATGCCCATCAGTAAGAACAATATTGGCGCGGCGCGCCATTAATTGAATCGTGGTTCGGGTCAGATTATCCATCATCGCTATCCGTGGCACCTGGATATTCGGAAAAAGGATAACCACCTTGAGAAGCCTCCATTCCTTCTACTAATACGCAAAATTCGGTATAAGGTATGCCAATACCCAATCGATTAGCTTCATAGCGAGCAATCAAGCGTGCTCCCAGGCAGTAGGGAGAAATGTTAATTTGTTGGGTTAAATAAGGTCGAACGATAAGATCGGAATTAACTGCCCGTAATCCTCCCATGCTCGCTTCCAAACGTTTTCCGGTATTATATTGATGTGCTTGAATAATGCGCGTTAGCTCCACCGGACGAATGCTCATTACCACTACGTCTGGAACGAATTCCAGATCGGTGAAATCTGGTGGATAGAGAAACACTCCGCGCATTATTGCCGGCTGGATAGCCATCATTTCAGCTACTGCATTTCTGGCAATGTTTTGATTTTTGAATCGTCCCTGATCGCGAGTACCAAATAAACAGAAATCGGGTCTACCCGCACTTTTACAAGCATAAACTATTCCGTCAGTAAAATCCTTAGGTGTGGGGGCTAAAAAATCATTTCCTCGATCCGATTGTTGATGCATTATATTGGTATAAATGCGAGGACCACTCAGTGGGTGGGTTTGATGTTGATCAACTAGCCCCAAACTAATGGCGGCAGCAATACAACCGATATTATCCACAGTCAACAATACTGGGTCGCCAAGTCCCGCCTGTTTGGCGGCCTGGCAGCTAGTCAGAGTCAATTTACTGGGCGCGTAGTCCTGAACCTTAAATGGAATCGGAGTATCTTGATGAAAAAATTTTACTCCTGTAGTAGGAATATTTAATCCAGGCGCTTCCAGCGCGACCATCAGGCGATTAAATAAAGATATGAATTCACTCATCATAACCTCCATGAAACTTCGTTCTTTATAAAAATATAGCGATAGTCCTAAAAATGTAGTGCTTGATTATGCCGTGATAGGAAGAATTGCATTATAGTGATGAATAAAGCACTAAATGGTGGAAATATGATTTTTAAATTTTTTAGAAAATAAAAACATCTTGCTAAGAAATCGAGATATAAATTGCAGTAAAATATAATTTAATCTTTATATTCTATTGATTTTACCGCTATTAAAAAATCTATACTTATTACAGGAATAATATTTGTTTTCTATTATTTATGGATTCATCCAAATCCGGCGCGGAAACCCCTGGCTTGAGCCATGGTGAGGAAGCGCCGCCCTCCTGTTTTTTGATTTTGAAGTTAAGAAAGTGCCGGTCTTTCCCGGCTGTCAGCCCTTACGGGCCTGGTGACACGAGTCTTGCGACCCGGCTCCCCTCGCCAATGTTGCAACGCAGCTTGGATTCGATACTTTGAATCTTGCGACAAACCGTTTCGCTCTTACCCCTGAGATTGTCTGCATCTGCCACTTTCAGCAGCCCTGAATTGAGGAAGCGCCCTAGGGTGAGTCTTTTACTTCGTTGCAACGTAGTCCGATTGCTCGGACTTAGGCTGGTAAACCAGGCTTTATTCCATTAAAGCCCCCGGCTTTAGCCGTGGGGTGATTTACGTTATATTCCTCATAGTTAATGGGAATTATAATTTTACACCACTACTAGTTACGGCACTACCCTTTGATGCGGAAACACTATGAAGCGGAAACACTATGAAGCGTAGCGATTTCCATTTTGAATTACCCTCTGAACTGATTGCCCAATATCCTACTGAACGTGGCGCGAGTCGATTATTAGTCCTAGATGGCGCGAGCGGACGGCACGAGGATCGCATCTTTTCGGAACTTTCCGAGCTACTTGTTGCTGGTGATCTCTTAGTTTTTAATGATACTCGAGTGATTCCTGCTCGCTTGCTTGGACGCAAGCGGAGTGGTGGCCAGATAGAAGTATTGGTCGAGCGCGTTCTTGACCGGACACGGGTACTCGCTCAAGTTAAGGGTGGGAAATCGCTTTCTCCTGGAAGTGGCATCGTGTTGGAGCAAGGCGTGAATATAGAGGTGATAGGACGGCGGAATGAATGGTTTGAGTTACGTTTTGATGATCCCCGCCCGGTATTCGAAATCCTTGATGACATTGGCCATATTCCGCTACCTCCCTATATTCAACGTCCCGACCAATCATTTGACCGAGAGCGTTACCAGACAATCTACGCTCGTCATCCCGGCGCGGTCGCCGCGCCTACTGCTGGCCTCCATTTTGATCAAACGCTCCTTAATCGGCTTGCTGAACAAGGGGTAAAAAGTGCGTATGTAACCCTGCATGTAGGCGCGGGAACCTTTCAGCCCATTCGCGTGGATGACCCGTGTGCGCATCGAATGCATCATGAATGGGTGGAGGTGTCAGAAGAAACGTTTCAAGCGGTGAGTACCACACGAGCGCGCGGCGGGCGAATTGTTGCTGTTGGCACCACGAGTGTGCGCGCTTTGGAAAGTGCCGCGCGCTGTGGTCACTTACTTCCCTTTCGCGGCGAAACCAACCTTTTTATCTACCCTGGTTACTGCTTCCAGACCGTTGACGCCTTGGTGACCAATTTTCACCTGCCGGAGTCTAGTTTACTCATGCTTGTGTGCGCATTCAGTGGTCGAGAGCAGGTCATGGCTGCTTATTGCCATGCAGTTGAAGCCCGTTACCGTTTTTTTAGTTACGGTGACGCGATGTTTTTGACTGCGAATCTTGCTGTTTATTCTTGACACTCTGACGAATAAATTCATAAATCTAGGGGTTACGCAGTTGAAAAATAGTAAGTCATTCTGCGCGAAGCGTAGTCACAGAATCCATCTACATAGATTCTGCGACTCCGGTCGCTAACGCGACCTCCGCGCAGAATGACAGAAAAATCAATATTTTTATAGAGTTACAAATTCAACTGCGTAACTCCTAAAATCTTTGGCATAAAAATTCCTCGATCCTAAAGGGTCGAGGATTTCTTGACTGAATTTTTAATAACCCGGCAAAAACCAGAATGCCGGAAGTGATAACTCCCAGACCTTAAAGGCGCATCCGATTCAAGAATCATCATTGTCCCCGAGATACCCCTGGCTTTAGCCATGGGGAGGAAAGGGGACGGTTTTCTCCGCCCCTCTGGTGAAGTTGCGGGTCTTTCCCGGCTGTCAGCGCTTACGCGCCTGGTGACGCACACCTTGCGGTGTGGCTCCCCTCGCCAATGTTGCAACACAGCTTCGGTTCCATTTCCGGAACCTTGCAGCAGACCGTTTCGTCCTACCCCCGAGTTTGTCTGCATCCGCCGCTTTCAGTGCCCGGAGTTGAGGAAGCGCCCCGGGGTGAGTCCTTTACTTTGTTGCAACGTAGCCCGATTTCCCGGGCTGAGGCTGGTCAACCGGGCCTGTGAATCTGACTTCACAAGCCCCCGGCTTTAGCCGTGGGGTGGTTGACATCAGTCAGTGTCAGTGACTCCATATTGTTATGTAATTAATATTTATAATAAGGGGCAACTAATTAAGTCGTCCCCCAATGTTACGTAACAATCTAACTATTTTTTCAACCATGTCTAGTCAATTTGAAAAATCGCAATCCCAGGACCATGAAGCGAATCAATTGCCAAAAAAAATTGCGATGTAGACGTTTCTGGGTATCGGTGATGATGTATTTCATAAATCCTCAGCGTGAAAACCCATCGATCTCGTAGGGTCGAGGGGTTCTTGATAAATGTTCGTTACTATCTACGGCGATTTTACGGCATGTATTTCCACATGGGTTTTGCGCTCAATTTGTAAAGGAACGCATGATGGAGACCTTTTTTGATCCAGGCACCCGCAAGACCCATATCCAACGTGCTGGCATTCATGTCACGCCCATTGGATTCTGGATAACGCTGACGATTACGCACGATTGGATAGATACCAATGGTACATGCCGCGCCTCTAGTCACGGAATCTTTCAAGGATGCAACACACATCCCGGCAGTTTCCGCCATCGACGCAGTATGGCAGGGTTCACGTCCCTGAATCATTTCCGCGATATTCAATGCCGCTGCTTTGCCAGTTAATTCCGAGGTATAGCCGGTACGTGGAATTGCAGGCGTCACGGGCGCGCCACTCGGAGTTGTCATTGGCTTTGACATGGTTCCAGGGGGCGCAAAAGCGATGCCCGCCGCAAAAATATTTTTGTAAGTCTGGTTTTGGTAGGTCTTGGGCCAATCTGGACCATCGAGTTGATCATAGGGTTTCCCATACACTGCGTCCACTTTTAAAAACCCGCCCGGATTAAGCAATTTTCCCGCTAAATCATTACCCTCACGATCAAGATAACGAATTTGTTTACCTCGGAAAGGTGGAATAAGCATAGCGAAATCATATTTTATTTTATTTAGATTACCGTCTAAATCCTCTGTATGAATGTATTCCTGATCGACGCGGGTGACATGACTCCGTATTTGAGGTTGAATGTTATAGTCGGTATAGATGGCTTCGGCCATATCCTGCGAGGTGAATAAAACCGGCCCCATTTGGGTCTCGAATCCATCAATGCCAAAATCACCGAGCGCGGATTCATTGGATATCCATTTAAGATCCACTTGACCACGTAGACCGCGATCCACCAGATCATTATGAATTTGAGCAGTGAATTCAAAAGCCGCACCTTGGCAAGTACAACTTCCATGCCCAGTGCCAACGGCAATAGTGGCGCGACGACCTTTCTTTAGCTCCTCGACTAATTTCAAGTAACGTTGCGCGGTTTGATCGGCGTGATCTGGCGTACAAATAGAAAAAGTATATCCCTTTTCTGGGCCTAATCCGGGAGTAGCATCAAAGTTCAGGTATGGACCGGTTGCGTTGATTAAATAATCATAATTGATTTTGAGCGGTTCTTTACCAACGCCATCTCGTGGATCCACCATTACGTACTGATCATCGGGATGAATTTCGGTAGCTAATCCTTGAATAAACGTGATGCCCAGACGATCATAAACGGGTTTCAACTCGAACTGGGCTTTTTTGGCTTTCATTTTACCAATACCAACCCAGATTAACGATGGAATAAAAGTAAATACGTTTGTCGGATTCACAACAACAATTTCATGATTTCCCTTATCTTTAAGCGCGTCCTGCAAGACGATCGCCGCGTATTGTCCAGCGAATCCGGCACCTAAAATCACGGTCTTAGCCATGGCACTCTCTACTAGTGAATAAGAAATAATGAATGTTAAAACAATTCATCCAGCATTTCCGGCGCGGAAACCCCTGGCTTTAGCCATGGGGAGGAAAGGGGACGGTTTTCTCCGCCCCTCTGGA
>CAUYTW010000256.1 GCA_963575715.1 Gammaproteobacteria bacterium
GCTTTCGCGCCGAACCATTCAACATTTATGGCTGGTGGTTGAAAATTTCTTATCCAGCGACCCGTTGCCGTAGAACCGACCTTGAAAATTGTTCCGCTATTAGGGCTAAGAAGCGAACCACTATCCCAATAGAAATTTCCTCCACCCCCATCATTAACAGAGTAATATCCACCAACAAAAGTATTTGTTAAATTTTTACCACCGGGAATAGCTGTTAATTCACTTATCGTATTGAAATAAGAGGATGAATCTAATTTTTGCTGTCTCCAAATTGGGATACCGGATTCCAGCGAACAATTATGCATTAGATATTAGTGGCTATCAAAGGATTAGTAGTCCTTATGCCGCTTTAGTTATAAATGATACAAATCAAAATCCATCCGGTGGAGGATTATTTAGAATATTAGGAGAGGCAGCAGCATATGGCGGGGGCTATAATCTTCAATTTAATACGGGGGTAACACAAGATTTCACAGAGGGTCTGCCATTTTTGAGATTTTTACAGGCAGGTAAATCACTTTCCCCCGGGACGGACAACGATATAAGTTTAGGTGCTGGTACTTTACGTTGGGCGTCAATACAGGGTAACAATTTTATTTGTTATTCTGGGAACGTCTCCGCTTTAAATGGTACTTTAGTTCAAAGTTGGAGCGGGGATAATTACCTTTACAATCAAACTATAAAAAATGACGGAAATGTGGGATATTCGTTTTATAGAACAGGTATTTTAGAGTGGTTGATTAGAGATAGAGGAGATAGAGATTTTGAAGTATTAGATAATAGATTAAACCAAAGATTATTTATTCCACAAATTGGAGCTGGAGATTATGTTAACATTCCGTCTTTAGTTTTAGACTCATATACTAATACAGGTAGAAAGGCTTTCGTTTCGCCGGTAGATTCTCAAATAATTTATCAATCAGATAGCGGAGTAGGATTTAGAGGAAGAATTAATGGAGACTGGTATAAATTTGCAATGCTTCCTGATAATTCAACAGCGGCCTTGGCTGTTTTGGGAGTAAGGAAAAGAGTCATTTTCCCTAAATATGAATCAAAATTTTCTTGGGTATCTAATACCTTAACTTCTTTGGCAACAACGGCGCGGAATTCATCGGAAAGCGCGAATTTCTCGTCAAGCGCGGCCATACGGATGTTAAAGTTAGCCTCGGCCTGCTTTTGAGCGGATTCGGCGCGAATACTGGCAATTTCCTGTTTAAGAGTATCAATCTCTTTAGAGGTAGAGTCTAATTCGCCGGCCGCTTTCGTTAAGG
>CAUYTW010000257.1 GCA_963575715.1 Gammaproteobacteria bacterium
GACACCAAAATAGCGGTGACGATGAATCCGAGGAGGAGAGATTAATGTAGCAATTACTCAATTAAAGAGCATGCGGTGATGTTTGTTCAGTCCTTTAACCATGGCGCACTTCGTATTTGAATTTACGTTTATTCATTGTTTCTCTGGAACAATAATTGGTTTGCCTTCGTTATCAATATTTTGAACTTCACCTAAGGCCACAGTAACTAGGTCTGCATAATTGAATGCCGCACCAGAGCCAGCATCAATAGCACCACCAATAACCGTTCCTAAACCTAAGAATAAGATATTTGCCATTGCGGCACCACCAACAGAAGATACTGCATTTACTATTCCAGGTTCAAATCCATCTTTTTCACATTTAATGATTAATGGGTCGTTTGCCTTATTAACGGTAACTGTTCCTGGTGATATTAGAAAATAAGTTCCTTTAAGATTTGTAAGTTGGCATTGCGCCCCACTTACCGTCTTTCCTTTTGCAATTGTTTGTACAGAGAGAATTTGTTTACTACTTGAAAAAATAGTGGCGCAAGCAGTCAAAGTTAGCGAAAAGGCAATAATCAAAAACAACTTTACAAGATAATTATGATTCATATATTCCTTAGTTATTTTTATTAATATAAACCGTAAATTAGATTTATATGACATACTAATGATTCAGTGCAAGCCTGTAAAGACAAATTATTAATAATTCTAGTTTATATAAATATTAAACAATGAACTTGAATCTCTTTGGACAATATTTGATACTTAACTCTTGAATTAGAATTCCTCCAATATCGTAGATACTTTTCATTTTATGAAATTTATTCTTTGAGCTGTAAAACTTTCTGTGCATTTTTGTATGCAATCCGTTCGGCGACATTAGTTGGTAATTTTTCTAAAAAATTAACTCGAAGCTCTTGAATCATCTCATCATATAAATTGTCGAGCCCGCAACAGGGATCAGTACCTAAGAAAAAGCGTTCTGAGTAATTAAGAATTAGTTGCTCATATCTTGGTGTAATACCTGATGTATTAAAAATTCTCATAATTTTATGAACTGGACCCCCAGCAGAAATTTCACAATACAAATTTTTATTTTTATCAAAAAGAGTTCGTAACGATGGATAGGAAATTCAACCGCCTCTAACCAAGTATGGCCAGCACGATACCATCCATACGTTGATTATTCAACAGGTTAAATAACCAAAAAATTTAAGGTAAACAATTTAAGAGGCAAGCAGTGCAGGAAACCCTAACACAACCTCAGAAAAGTCATATTCATCTC
>CAUYTW010000258.1 GCA_963575715.1 Gammaproteobacteria bacterium
TTCTAACTATTTGATTTATTTGTATATTTGCGTGGTACTCTATACGGAAATCGGTTCTTTTACGTATGGGCAAAACTCAATCCTTCGAGCCAGTCGTGGAGCGGGTTTTTTCGATGCGTTGCAACAAGGTCGTCCGTCTGGGTGGGGGGGGGTTCACTTGTGGTAGTCTCCAATTGGCGACTTTTCAGAACGCCAGGGATTGTTTCCCCTGTAGGGGAAATTAATGGATAGAATACCTTGGTATAAACGCCTCATTAGACAAGCCTAATAATTCTCTATCCTCTTGCAATTCTTTTAACGCCTCTTTTGCCTCCAGTAAAGAGATACCGCATATTTCTGCTATATCGTCGAGCCTAAAAAATAGCTCGCCTTTTTCAGAAAACCCTCGCGGCTTGGGCATCAATCCCATTTCCGTTCTTCAGGACTTATCCAAACCTATACATACGGTTTATATGCCTGATTTCTGCTTCACTGAGGCAGTTTCACGTCACCTAACCGCATGACGCCAGCGCTATCCTCTCCACAGACTGACCCCGTGGAACTCACGGCGTAATAGCTCCTCCTTAACTCCAAATTTTTCGAATTGAATAATTAGCCAGCATTACGGATTGTTTCCCTTTTCCCCCGTTTCTTTTCGCGTGCGAAACATTTGCAGGCTTTCGCTAAATCCTCCGACATATATTGAGGTTCGCCTAGGATGGGCTGCCCGTTGAGCAGGCACTGATATATTGCGGATACATAGCCTTGCTCATTTGGTTTGTGAGTCAGGTTATCAGACGTTTCTGCTATCGATATTTCTCGCGTTGTCGGTAACACCGGTAACACCGGTAACACCGGTAACACCGGTAACACCGGTAACAACGGTAACACCGGTAACACCGGTAACACCGGTAACACCGGTAACACCGGTAACACCGGGAACACCGGTAACACCGGTAACACCGGTAACACCGGTAACACCGGTAACACCGGTACCACCGGTAACACCGGTAACACCGGTAACACCGGTAACACCGGTAACACCGGTAACATCGGTAACATCGGTAACATCGGCAATCCCGGTACCATCGGCAATACCGGTAACACCGGCAACACCGGTAACCCCGGTAACACCGGTAACACCCAATTTTTCTATGGTTTTATCGTCCTCCTCCTTCAAGGAGTTAGGTGTGTAACCGGTAACGCATGTTGTGTTACCGCTCATTATTTTGTCGGTAACACCGGTAACAACCAATTTTTCTATGGTTTTATCGTCCTCCTCATT
>CAUYTW010000259.1 GCA_963575715.1 Gammaproteobacteria bacterium
TTAGCGGCGAACTCGCTGGTGTGTTCGCTGGCGATGTGGTTACGCTGCTTGGTAATGGCAATTTCGCTGATAAAAATGTCGGCAATGGCAAGCCGGTGACGGCAGCGTTTTCCCTGGCAGGTGCTGACGCGGGCAATTATTTATTAACTGGCACCGCGCCCGGCGGCCTATCCGCAGACATCACCCCATTAGAAAAAACTATTTGGCGTGGAGTGAATGGAAATTGGTCAGATGCCTCTAACTGGGAAAGAGGAATTATTCCTGAAACTGGAAATGTGCTTGGAGTGGTAATTCCATCTGGGGTTGTCATTTATTCCGTTGGCACAATCAGTTTGAATAATTTTTTCAGCTTGGGTAGTTTTATATTGACTGGTGGCAGTCTCGAAATTATTGGAGATTTTTCTTCAAAACAATACACTCAATCTGGTGGTACCCTAACAGCGAATAATTTCAGAATTGGAAATAATTTTATTCAAAGTGGTGGAACTCTTGGCATTTCAGGTAATGTTAATATTACCCAAGAAAACGGAAATCTTATTTTGTTTGGATTAACAGCATCCGTAATAGAGTTAACTGCCTTGAATGGTGCAATTATGCAAACTGGTCCCATAGTAGCGGATAACGTTGGTCTTCTGTCCTTGACGGGTATTTTTCTTGATAATAGTTTAAATCGTATTTCCAATTTTACTGCCAAAAATTTTATTAGTGGTGATATTTTATTCACCAATGAAAACGATTTAAATATTTCGGAAATTGAACAAGGAGGTAGCGGTTTTATTAGTATCAAAAATAAAGGCATTCTTAATATTAATGGAAAGATTACCGTTAATAGTGGTAGCCTATTTGTAGACAATATTGGCGCGATTGTAACAACAAGATTAGGCACTTTGTCCGCCGCGCAGGAAATATCCATTTCCGCTCACAGTCCATTAACGATAGGAGCCAATATTACGGCTGGTGGAGATATTGTGTTACTTGCTGGTCAAAGTACAGCAGACGATATTCTCACCGTGGATGGAGACATAACATCCACGGGAGGAAAAATATTATTAATGGCAGGTAATGATATTGTATTAATGCCGGGCAGGACACTAAATGCTGCTGTTGGTGAACCGATATTGCAATCCAATTTAGAGAGTGGTGGCTCTAGTAGCAGCTCAACCAGCAGTGGTTCTGGTGGTTCAAGTTCCACGAGTGGTGGCACTTCCAGCGGTGGCACATCAACAAGTGGCGGTTCGACCAGCGGTG
>CAUYTW010000260.1 GCA_963575715.1 Gammaproteobacteria bacterium
ATTGCTGATCTCAATAATATAAGGGCCACCTAAAACATTCGCAGTATTAATCGCACCCACGCTGCTTAAAGAAACCAGCCCAACCGTCTCACCATTCATCAATCCGGCTGCACTGAATTCCGTACCTGTGAAAGTAACGGTATCACCGTAGGTCTTGTTAATATTATTAGCAATTAAAGTTAAAGGCGCTGGAATAATGGTGCTCGTGGTATTACCAATCAATGTTACCTGATAATTTTCGCCGTTATTGCCATCATTGATAGTGACAGCATTAAGATTGACTGATTTATTTTCAATTCCGACGTTTTTATCGGCATAAGCCAGAGTCGCGGCGCTGACGCCATCACCGGCGATGAGTTGCGCAGCAAGCGCGGTCAAATCCGCTGGTTGCGTGGCGTAGGTCAGCAGGCCGTCGTAGCTCTTGCTGATCGCCGGCGCGGTCAGAGTGACCGGACGCGGGGTGATGTCAACCGCCACCTCCCCACCCACCGCGCTGTAATTGGCGGCGTCGGCCCCGCCCAGCGTCAGGGTGTTGGCGACGAAACTCGTATAGTGTCCAGCGTTCCGGCCCGCGACCGCAGCCGAGCCACCATTCAGCGCAACCTGATCATCACCGAGAATGCTCGCCGGATTCAGGGTGAGCTGGCCAAACGCGAAATTCGGCGTGCCATCGTAGAGCTTGCTGCCACCAATGCCCAGCAATTGAACGCCAAAAGGATTGATGAACACGGTGTTGTTGACGCTCCGTGCTGTGAGCGCGGGGAGCAGGTAATCATTGGCCAAGCCCGTGCCGTCGGCCAGTGCCATTCCCCCCAAACTGATGAGATAGTTGCTGGCGTTGTCCGCGACCAACCGACTATTGGCCGTGGCCGGCCCTGTGCCCGTCAGGCCCAGGGTCTCGCCATTTACCCCGTTGACCGTGATTTGACCCGGCGTGAAATTCACCGTGCCGTCGTAGGTTTTTACCGCGTTCAATGTCGCGGTCGCCGGAGTTACAACGCCGGTGGTACTGCCCGCCAAGGTGACGGTGTAATTCCCGCCATTATTGCCATCCTCGAGGGTTACCGCGCTGAAATTCACCAGCTTGCCGGTGCCGACATGCGGGTCGGTATAAGCCAGAGTCGCGGCGCTGACGCCATCACCGGCGATGAGTTGCGCCGCAAGCGCGGTCAAATCCGCTGGTTGGGTGGCGTAGGTCAGCAGGCCGTCGTAGCTCTTGCTGATCGCCGGCGCGGTCAGAG
>CAUYTW010000261.1 GCA_963575715.1 Gammaproteobacteria bacterium
TACTTTGGACTTAGGCTGGTCAAGTTCGAACTTGTGAATTTGACTTCACAAGCCCACCGCCTTTAGCAGTGGGGTTCTTGACCATGCTGCATTAAGGTAGAAACCTTGTCAGCATCAATAAATGACAACTTGGGTTAATTTATGCGAATTGATGTAAAAAGCGTAAATCATTCTCGAAGAATAAACGTAGGTCATTCACCCCATAACGCAACATAGCTAGGCGTTCTACGCCCATGCCAAAGGCGAATCCTGTGTAGGGTTCGTTGTCAACGCCTACTTGTTCGAAAACTCGTGGGTGGACCATGCCACACCCTAATACTTCCAGCCATCCAGTGTTCTTGCATACCCGACATCCACTACCACCGCAGATAAGACATTGAATATCTACTTCAGCGGAGGGTTCGGTGAAAGGGAAATACGATGGCCGAAAACGCACGGCAAAGTTACGTTCGAAAAATTGTTGCAGAAAATCGTGAAGAGTTCCCTTGAGGTCGGCAAAAGATACTCTGGTTTCGACCAATAACCCCTCAACCTGGTGAAACATTGGCGTGTGGGTAAGATCGGAATCACGTCGATAAACTCGACCAGGGGCAATAATCCGTAGCGGGGGACGCCGTTTTTCCATTACTCGAATTTGCACCGGTGAAGTATGGGTGCGCAATAGGGTGTGGGCATCAAAATAAAAGGTGTCGTGCATTGCACGCGCGGGATGCGAAGGCGGAATATTGAGGGCCTCGAAGTTGTGATAATCATCTTCGATCTCAGGCCCCTCGGCCACCTCATAGCCAATTTGCGCGAATAACGCTTTAATGCGTTGTAATGTTCGTGTAATTGGATGTAGACCCCCACGGCCTTGACCACGACCAGGAAGGGTGACATCCAGAATTTCGGTGGCGAGGCGCGCATCTCGGGTAGCGTTCTGTAATTCACCTTGCCGGATTTCAATGGCTTCATGGAGTGCTTGCTTTGCTTGATTGATAATCGCACCGACTTTTGGCCGTTGCTCAACCGGCAAGGTTCTCAGGGATTTGAGATGCTCGGTCAGAAGACCCTTTTTCCCGAGGTAGTGGACTCGAAGCTGATCCAGGGCGGATGGATCCATGGCAATGGCAACAGCACATGTCGCCTCATTCAGAAGATCCGGGATATCCCGCATGACGTATCCAAAGGATAAGGAGGTTCACGCATAGTATCTGATTTGTTAATCATTACTTATATTTATTAATAAATTC